>CAIWHS010000351.1 GCA_903912515.1 uncultured Planctomycetaceae bacterium | reverse complement strand
TGAACCTGATCGCATTGCACCGTCATAGCCCTCAAAGTCATGCCAACAAGCCGCCCACGCCAGCCACGTTTTGTGGCGTGGGGTTGGCTTGATTGGGTCCTGTTCATCGGCCTGCTAGGTTTGGTGGGCTTGATTCTTTGGCGGGCCAGCTCTGTGTTTCAGTACCGTTGGAACTGGAGCACGATCTGGCCCTTTATTTTTCGCCTGGATGCAGCAAGCGGGCGCTGGGTCCCCAACATCATCGTCGAGGGTTTCCTGACCACACTCAGGCTCGCGGTGTGGGGCATCCTGATCTCCGGCGTGATCGGTACCCTAATGGCATTGGCCAGAAACAGCGAGCGGCTTTTTCTGCGCTTGCTCAGCGGCAGTTATGTGATGCTCATTCGGAACATCCCGCCTGTGGTTTTTGTATTCGTCTTCGTATTTTTTATTGCCAGCCAGGTCATGCCCAAACTGGCCCTGGCCGACAGCGTGGCCAAATTCTCAGAGAGCGGCCAGTGGTGGGTCAGCCTGTTTTTTGGCTCACCCAAGCTGATCGACAATTTTTTACTGGGGCTGATTTGCCTCTCCGTCTTCTCTGGCGCCTACGTCACAGAAATTGTGCGAGCCGGCATAGAGTCGGTCCCCAAGTCCCAAATTGAAGCCGGCAACAGCCTGGGCATGTCGAGGCTTGACATCGCCCGCTTCATCATCTTGCCGCAAGCCCTGCGCAATGTGCTGCCGCCGATGGCTGGCCAGTTCATCCAGCTGATCAAAGACTCCTCTCTAGTGTCTTTGGTGTCGATCCAGGAACTGACCTTTATGGCGCAAGACGTGCAGGTCACCACGCAACGCGTGTTTGAGGTGTTCGTCTTTGTGGCCGTTGTTTATTTCGTCATATGCTTCAGCCTGTCGCAGCTATTTTCGGCCCTGGAGCGGCGTTACGCCCGCGCCCACAAATAGGACGCCTTACATGCCAACGTCAAGAGCAATGCCATGAGCCAAGCCATCATCCAACTCAGCGGCGTTAACAAATGGTTTGGTGACGTGCACGTGTTGCGCGATGTCGACCTCGCCGTGCAACAGGGTGAGCGCATGGTGATCTGCGGCCCATCGGGCTCAGGCAAGTCCACCCTGATCCGCTGCATCAACCGGCTGGAGCACCATGATTCCGGCAACATCGTGGTCGATGGCTTGACCCTGGACGAAGACACCGAACATGTGGCCGCCATCCGCCGCGAGGTGGGCATGGTGTTCCAGAGCTTCAACCTGTTCCCCCACCTGTCGGTCCTGGAGAACTGCGCCCTGCCCCAGATTAGGGTCCGGGGCACGCCACGGGCCGAGGCCGAGGCCAAGGCCATGGCCTACCTGCGCAGGGTGCAGATCCCTGAACAATCGCACAAGTTCCCTGGCCAGCTTTCAGGGGGCCAGCAACAGCGGGTGGCCATTGCGCGCTCACTTTGCATGGAGCCCAAGGTCATGCTGTTTGACGAGCCAACCTCGGCGCTAGACCCAGAGATGATCAAAGAAGTGCTGGACGTGATCATCGACTTGGCGCAAAGCGGCATGACCATGATCTGCGTCACCCACGAAATGGGGTTTGCCAAAAAAGTGGCCGACACCGTCGTGTTCATGGATGGCGGCCGCATTGTCGAGCAGGCGCCACCAGACGAACTGTTCAACCGCCCCAAGTCGGACCGGACCAAAAAATTCTTGAGTCAGATCCTGTCGCATTGACAGGCCCATGGCTAATGACTGTTAGAGGAGCACCCACCCGTGCCAACCCGCAGCACCCTACGCGCAGACATTGATCTGCGCGCGCCGGGCAAGGCCAGTGGCTTTGTCCGCATACCGCACTCGGTCCAACGTTCGGCCTACGGCTGGATTCCGGTGCCTATCACCTGCATCCAAAACGGTGAAGGACCCAGCGTCCTGATGATGGCGGGCAACCACGGCGATGAATGGGAAGGCCAGATCGGGCTCGGCAACCTCATCCGCAGCCTGCAGCCAACGGACATCAAGGGTCGACTGGTGATCCTGCCGTCGGTGAATTTCCCTGCGGCCATGGCCGGGCTGCGCACCTCCCCCATCGATCAGGGTAATCTGAACCGTGCTTTCCCAGGCGACCCCCATGGCACTGTCACAGCGCAACTGGCCTATTGGATTGAGCATGTGTTGTTGCCGGGCTTTGACTACAGCTTTGATTTTCATTCTGGCGGCAGTTCACTCATCTACCTGCCCAGCACCCTGATCTACCGCGTGCC
>CAIWHS010000350.1 GCA_903912515.1 uncultured Planctomycetaceae bacterium | reverse complement strand
TTGGCGAGTGCTGGGCCCATGGCATTTAGCAGAACACTGTTTTTAGAAAATGCCTCGATGGCTTGAAGAAGGCTCGAGGGCAAAGGGCGAACGCCTAAAAGCTCGCGTTCGGCAGGGGAGAGGGTGGCGGGGTCGCAATTGACCGGCTGGCCGGGGTGTAGATTGCGTTCCAGCCCATCGAGCCCGGCAGACAGGATGGCTCCCATTGCCAGGTATGGATTGGCGGAGCAATCAGGAGTTTTTAGCTCAAAATGGGTGGAACCTTGGGGGCTACCCAAGACACGCACCGCAGTCTCCCGGTTCTCGAAGCCCCAGATGCCATGCGACCCGCTCCAAGAACTGGGCACCAGACGGCGGTAGGAGTTGGTGGCCGGATTCAGCACAGCGCACAGGGCAGGCAGGTGGTTGAGGATACCAGCGATGAAGGAGAGCCCCTCAGGGGAGAGGCCGCCCAGGCCTTCGGGGTTGGGCAGAATATTGCGTCCATCGCGCCACAGGCTGAGGTGCAGATGAGCACCGCTGCCGGCCGCATGGAGAAATGGTTTGGGCAGAAAGGTGGTGGCGTAGCCGTGTTTTAGGCCGATGGCGTGAGCGGTCTCGCGCAGGGCAACCATTCGGTCGGCAGCGGTGAGCGGATCGGTGTGGTGGAGCGAAACCTCAATTTGGCCTGGGCCGCATTCGCCATGCACCAGCTCCACAGGCAGGCCTTGGCCCACCAGGGAATCGACCAGGTCATCGATTGCGGGGCGCAGCGTGTCAAGCGTTAAACTGGTGGCAAAAACGCTATGCATGAGAGGGACGATGTTTTCATCGGGCGTTTTGAGAACCCAATAAAACTCGGTCTCGAAAGCAGTCTGAAATTTCAGGCCTAGTTGCTTCGCCTTGGTGATGACACCGCGAAGGAAGCCTCGCGGACAAAGTGGCCAAACGGAGTTGGCCTGGCACATGTCACCCAGCACGCGGGCATGGCCCTTGGCGTGAGGAAGGGCGACGCAGGTTGACCAATCGGGAATGAGGCGAATTTCGCCGGCAGGTGTGAGGCCACTCTCTGGGGCGATGGTATCGAACTGGGCGGGTAGCGCCATCTGCGCGGCGGCGATGCCCACACCCGCATGGGCAAAGCGGGCCAGCGAGGCGGTGTGGAACGCCTTGGCACGGGCAACATTAGCGTTGTCGACCCAGACGATGCGGGTGAGTTTGGTACCCTCGGGAAGGTAGACAGGGTTTTGGTTCATGCGAACAGGTCCTTGACCACTTTGCCGTGGACATCAGTGAGGCGGAAATCTCGCCCTTGGAAGCGGTAGGTGAGTTTTTCGTGATCGATGCCGCAAGCGGCAAGGATGGTGGCTTGCAGGTCGTGGACATGGACTCCGTTGTTAGCGACATTCATGCCTAGCTCATCGGACTCGCCATATTGTAGGCCGGGTTTTACACCACCGCCGGCAAGCCAAGTGGTGTAAGCGTAGGGGTGGTGATCGCGTCCCCAGGTCTTGCGGTTGGCAATATCGTTTTGGATGAATGGTGTTCGGCCGAACTCACCGCCCCAGATAACCAGTGTGTCATCGAGCAGGCCGCGCTGTTTGAGGTCTTGGACCAGTGCCCAGGAGGGTTGATCGGTATCGCGACATTGGTTGTAGAGTTCGGTGGTGATGCTGTTGTGCTGGTCCCAGCCGGCGTGCATCACCTGCACATAGCGTGTGCCGCGCTCGAGTAGGCGGCGGGCCATGAGGCAATTGCGGGCAAAGGAGCCGGGTTCGAGCACCTGGGGCCCGTACATATCGAGGATCGATTTTGGCTCGCTGGCGAGGTTGGCCAACTCGGGAACGCTGGCCTGCATGCGGTAGGCCATCTCGTATTGGCTGATGCGTGTGGCGATTTCAGGGTCGCCGACGGCTCCCAGTTTTTGACGATTGAGTTCAGCGAGCGCGTCGAGCTGGCCACGACGCCATTCCCGGCGCATGCCGGGTGGATCGGATAGGTAGAGGACCGGGTCGCTGGAGTTGCGGAATTTAACGCCTTGGTGTTTGGAGGGAAGGAAACCGGAGCCCCAGTAAAAGTCGTAAAAAATTTGGCCGCAACTGGTGCCCTTGCTGACGGAGGTCATGGCGACGAATGTGGGCAGCTCATCGCGCTCGGAGCCCAAACCGTAGGAGAGCCAAGCGCCCAGTGTGGGGCGGCCGGGGATTTGCGCGCCTGAAAGCATGAGCGATATGGCAGGGGCGTGGTTAACGGCATCGGTATTCATGGAGCGGATGATGCAGAGATCATCGGCCATGCTGGCGGTGAATGGCATGAGGTCGCTGACCCATGCGCCGGACTTGCCTCGGCGGTGGAACGGCTGGATTGGAGCGAGCATCAGCTTGCCTTTGACGCCACCTGACATGGTGGAAAAGCGTTTGCCGGCGATGAAGCTCTCGGGTACTGGTTGGCCGTGCATCTGGGCCAGTTTGGGTTTGTAATCGAAGATGTCGACATGAGTGGGCGCACCATTCATGAACAGGTAAATGACCCGTTTGGCTTTGGCGGGGCGGTGGAGTACGCCACTGAGGGTGCCGGTACTGGCACGGCTGTCACGGGCCAATAGGCCGGAAAGTGCGGCAAGGCCCAAGGTGCCTGCACCGTGAACGGCACCTGTGAGCAGTTCGCGGCGGGTCCAGCCGGCATTGTTGAAAGGTGGCGGGGTCATTCCTTGCATAGGGTTTCGTCCAAGTTGAGGACAATTTGGGCGATCACGGTCCAGGCGGCGTGCTCTACGGCGGGAAGATCTTCATCGCGTTCGGACTCGCCCACTTTGAGTAACTTTTCGGCATCTTCTGGAGCGTTTTTATACTGGGACCGGGACACTGCCAGAGCCTTGGCCAGAGTTGGGATCTCGGTGGGGGTTAGCGGGCGACCAAGGACGCGATTAGCAAGTACTTGCAGGCGGGCGGTTTCATCGCCCGGAGATTGCAGGGCAATTTGAGCCAGGTGGCGGGCGGCCTCGATGTAGGTGGGATCGTTGAGCGTGAGCAGGGCATGCAGGGGGGTGTTGGTGCGGTAGACCTTGACCGAACAGACCTGACGGGGGGCGTTGTCGAACACCTCGGCCGGGCCGACAATGCGGCGCCAAAAAGTGTAGAGCGTGCGCCTGTAGAGAGCGTCGCCTTTGTCTTGGGAGTATTTTTTATTGCCAAAGGTGGCTTCTTCCCAAATGCCTTCGGGCTGGTAGGGGTTGACCGGCCTGCCGCCGGTCTTGTCTACCAGCAGGCCAGAGACAGCCAGTGCCTGGTCGCGCAGCATGGAGGCTGGAAGGCGGTTGCGCGGCCCCCGGGCCAACAGGCGATTTTCAGGATCTTTTTCAAGCAGTTCTGGTGTGACAGTAGATACCTGGCAGTAGGTGGCGCTGGTGACGATGGAACGGACCAGCCGTTTGACATCCCAACCGCTGTCGCGGAAATCGATAGCAAGATAATCGAGAAGTTCGGGCATTGGGGGCCGCTCGCCTTGGATGCCGAAATCTTCGGGCGTTTTTACCAGGCCCATGCCGAAAAACTGGGTCCACAGGCGGTTGACGGTGACACGGGCAGTGAGAGGGTTTTCTGCAGCCATGAGCCAGCGGGCCAAGGCCAAGCGATCAACAGGAGCCCCCGCAGGCAGGGGAGGCAGGGCCGGGGGCGTGGCGGCATCCACTTTGTCTGCTGGCTGGTTATAGAGGCCGGTTTTCAGCAGGAAAGTGTCGCGGAATTTGGGCTGGTCGGCCATCACCATCACGCGGGGGATGATGCGCTCGTTGGCATCGCGGGCGGCCTTGAATTTTTCGTGTTCGTCGAGAGTTGGACCGTATTGCTTGGCAAACTCTTTGAGAGCCTTGCGAATTGCCAGCGATTCGGTCGCAGAGCGGTCAGCTAGCTTCTTTTTGAGGGCCTTGCCGGCTTCGGATGCTGGATCGATTTGGGGTGCGAATTCTTTTTCAAGCGTATCAATTGTGGCTTGGACACCTTTTAACAGATCGGCAAGGCGAATGCGCTCGGAGGCCTGAATGGGGCTAGGGGCATCGAGAGTGGGTGGTGTTTGCGGGTTGCCGCCGGACCCATCCACCGAGGTGCGATTGAAGAATGCGAAGAGGCTGTAATAATCTTTGTTCGTTAACGGATCGTATTTATGGTCGTGGCAGCGGCAGCAGTTGAAGGTGAGACCGAGCCAGACGGTGCCGACGGTCTCGGCCATGTCGAAAACATAATCGACCCGGTTTTCCTCGGGGATACGGCCCCCTTCGCCATTGATCATGTAGTTGCGCAAAAACCCGGTGGCCAGCTTTTGCTCGTGAGTAGCCGCTGGCAGCAGGTCTCCGGCAACTTGCCAGATGGTGAATTGGTCGTAGGGCAGATTTTTGTTAAAAGCCTGAACGACCCAGTCGCGCCAGGGCCACATGGTGCGCTCTGCATCACCTTGGTAACCGTTGCTGTCAGCATAGCGAGCGGCATCTAGCCATTCCCAGGCCATGCGCTCGCCGTAGCGAGGGGAAGCGAGAAGGCGATCGACAGCCCGGTCGTAGGCCCCGGGGGCGCCATCGGCAAGAAAATCTACCAGCTCCTTGGGGGTGGGGGGCAGGCCGGTAAGGTCGAGCGTGACACGGCGAAGGAGCGTGGCTTTCGAAGCTTGGGGTGCGGGTTTCAGACCCTCTTTAGTTAACCGGTCTAGGACCAAGGCATCCCATGGCTGACGGGGCCAGATGGAGGCGGCAGTTGGCAGGGTTGGCAGGGTTGGCTTTTGTGGCGGGATGAGGGACCAGTGTTGACCCCACTTTGCGCCCGAAGCGATCCATGATTCGAGGGCTTTTATCTGTGCCTCTGTTGGGCGCTTGGCAAACTTGGGCGGGGGCATGAGCTTGGAAGGATCGGCATGGCGCATGCGTTCGATGACAGCGCTTTCGGCCGGCTTGCCGGGGACGATGATACCAGAATCGTGGCGAAGGGCATCGGCGGCGGTGTCGAGGCGAAGGTCGGCCTTGCGGGACTTGGCATCGGGCCCGTGGCATGGGAAGCAAAAATCGCTAAGGACTGGAAGGATATCGCGGTCGAAAGCGGGGGCAGGCTTGTCGGGCCCGGCCATGGGAAGCCTGAGAGCCACAAGAAGGGTGAGATACAAGGAAGTGTGCATGGCCGGAAAGGTTCGGTGAGGCGGGGTAGTCGTTTAAGTCATTTTAACCGGATTTGCTGAGTGGGGTTAGGAATTCATTTGGTGGCTGTGTTTGGGGGATTTTCAGTTGAAAAAATATGAGGCAAATGAACCCGGGGCGCTAGGTAGTTGGGGCGTTGCGCCGGGCCTGTTTTCGACCAATATGAACGATTTCGGGCATGGAATGCATTATTGCACCCGGTTGCCTCCTCGGGTACAAACGGGTCTCCCTCAGGTTTGAATCAAAAACCCACCAAGGTAACCTCTCTATGGCACCCCTGAACAGGCGCGGATTCGCGAAAGTGGCGGCCAGTGTGGCCGCAACCCCCACTATTATCACCAGCGCGATCCGGGCGCAGGAAGGCAAAGAGGCCCCCAGTGCGCGTTTGCGTCTTGGTTTTATTGGCACCGGCAAGATGAACAGCGGCCATTTGGGGCATTTTTTGGGCCAGCCCGACTGCCAGGTGGTGGCGGTGTGCGATGTGGACACGAAGCGACGGGAAGACTCCAAGAGCCGCGTTGAGAAGAAGTATGCCGATGAGACCAAGAGCGGCACCTTCAAGGGTTGCGGGTCCTATGTGGATTTTCGTGAGCTGATCGCCCGAAAAGACATTGATGCGGTGGTGATTGCCACGCCTGATCATTGGCACACAATTCCTGCGATTGAGGCCATGAAGGCGGGCAAGGATGTTTATTGTGAAAAACCCCTGACCCTGACTTTGAAAGAATCGAAACTGCTGATCGACGCGACCCGCAAGTATGACCGCGTGTTTCAGGTGGGTAGCCAGCAACGCTCGGGCAGCGAGTTCCGCGTGGCGTGTGAACTGGTTCGCAGCGGCAAGATTGGCAAGCTGAAGGCGGTGTATGCGAACATTGGCGGGCCAAGTGTTCCTTGCGATTTGCCAGAAGAGCCGATGGAGCCCGGCCTGGACTGGGACCGCTGGCTCGGGCCGGCGCCTGTTCGGCCTTACAACTCGGTGCTGGCTCCGCGTGGCGTGCACAATCACTTTCCCAACTGGCGTCTATACCGCGAGTACTCTGGCGGCATGATGACTGACTGGGGCGCGCACCATTTCGACATTGCGCAGTGGGGACTGGGTATGGACATGTCGGGCCCGGTGGAGATTATTCCGCCGGCAGACGGCTCGAAGGGAGCTGGCCTGAAGTTTGTTTATGCCTCGGGTGCGCCGTTGTACCGGGCGGAGGAATACGAGCCGGGCAAAAAGGTGAACGGTGTGGCGTTCATTGGCGAGAAGGGGAAGATTTTCGTGAACCGGGGCTTTTTGAAGAGCGAGCCCGACGATTTGATCAAGACCCCCGAGAGTGAGATCTCGGTGAAGCTGTACAAGTCGCCCGGCCACCAGCGCGATTGGCTGAACTGCATCAAGAGCCGGCAGAAGCCGATTTGCGATGTGGAGATCGGCGCGCGCAGCGCGGCGGTGTGCCACTTGGGCAACATCGCCTACTGGACGGGCGAGACGGTGCGTTGGAACCCGCAGACCTGGAGCTTTGTGGACCCCTCACCGGCGGTGGCAAAGTGGTACGACCGGGAACGACGCGGGGAGTGGCAATTGCCACAAATTTGAAATCTGTACTTTTAAATTACTGGAAGGCCGGTTCCCGCTGTGGGACCGGCCTTCCGGCTTTTGGCAAGCAGCTTATTCGGTTGAAACCGCATAGGGGCTGGAGCGGTCGGCCTGGTTGCCGCAGAGCATGGGGATTTGGGCCTCGGTCCGCAGGTGGCGGACATCGATCAGGCGTTCGGCGGTGAGGCGTGCCAGGGCGACTGGGAGGTCGTTTTCGGGGATGGCGATGAGGACGACGCTAACAGCGTAGCCCCGGCGGCGCATATCGCCCAAAACCATGGCACCTTCCAGCGTGACGCGAGGCAGCAGGCACAAGACGGTGGCGTCGCGGGGCAGGCGGCCTTGTGAGGCGGCAACAAGCTGCTCGAGCGTGAGACCTCGCTGTGGTTCGAGCCGGGCGAGGATTTCGCGGGCTCGGGCAAGCTGCTCCTCGCCCCTGCGGGTAGACAGCACCACGGGGTGGAGATGCTCCTCGACCCCCTGCTCGCGGCCGGCGTTGCGGGCATCGACTCGGGAACCGGGTTCCAGTTCGTAGCCTTCGGTCCGGACACGCTCGGCGGCATCGCGGCCGTTGGTGATGAGGCCGACCTGTTGCTTCAAGCCGCAAAGGGCAGCCACCAAACTGGCGGAGGCGACCACTGCGAGGTCGGAACGGTCGGGCTCGCCCTGAAGGTGATAGCCGTCAGCATGAAAATCGAGCAGCAGCGTGGAACCGGCAAGGCAAGAGGGTTCGTACAGCTTGCTTTGGAGCACCCCGGTTCGGGCGGTGGCGCGCCAGTGGATGCGGCGGAGTGGATCGCCCGGCTCGTAGGCTCGCACGCCACGCAACAGCGTGGGGTCTTCGAACAGGCGGTGGGCGAGGCGAATCTCACCCACAGGACGGCGCGAGGCAAGCTCGTAGGCTTGGACGGGGACAACTTTGGGCAGCACCAGGATGAAGGCGGGCTCGGTGAGCACCTTGAAGCGGCGGTAAAGGCCGAAGAGGTCGCCGTGCTCGGCCACCAGCGGGCCGATCTGGTGGTAGCCGCGCCTCAAGGCCCTCAGGCGGTATTTTATATCGGTTTTTCCGCCAGGCCCCATCATGACCAGCTTGAGCCTGCGGCCTTCCACCTCGAGTGCTGGATCGCGTGGGCGCAGGGCGCTTTTGGGCAGCAAATCTTCCAGCAACAGCCATGGGACGGGTGCGGCACCGCGGTTGGTCACCTTGACACGCATGACAACCGTATCGCCCTGCTCCAGCACCCGGGAAAGGGGGCTGCGGGTTGCCTGGATATCGTTCAGTTTGCGCGAGGCGAGGGAACGGGAAACAAGCATGAGTGCCGCCAGGGCATACATGCTATAGGCAAGCAGGCCCGACTGGAGCAGCAGCGCCAGGCCCAGCATCGACAGCGCTCCCACCCACCACACCATGGTTATTCCCGTTTGGTGACGGATCAGTCGGCGAACGCGTCGCGGGCTTCCTGGCCTGGAACGGATGGAACACGCACCTCTGAAACCAGCTCGTGGAGCAACGCTGGGGCGGTTTGCCTGCGCAGGCGGCTTTCAGGGCGCAGGATGACCCGGTGCGCTAGCACCGGCAGCACCATGCGTTTGACATCATCGGGCGTGACAAAGCTGCGGCCTTGGGCCGCCGCCAAAGCCTGGGCGGTGCGCAGCAGGGCCAATGAGGCACGCGGGCTGCCACCCAGGGCGATGTCATCGTGCTCGCGTGTGGCATGGACAATTTCAAGGATGTATTTTTTCACTTTGTCATCGACATGGATATCTTTGACGGCCTCTTGTAAGGCGAGCCAGTCGGCCACGGAAATGACGGGCTGGAGTTCATCGATGGGGTGCGTCTTGCGCAGGCGCCCCAGAAGGCGGAACTCATCCTCCATGGAGGGGTAGCCCAAGCTGAGCCGGACGAGGAACCTATCGAGCTGGGCCTCGGGCAAAGGGAAGGTGCCTTCCTGATCGACCGGGTTTTGGGTTGCCACCACAAGAAATGGTGGTTTGAGTGCGTAGGTTTGGCCATCGACCGTGACCTTGCGCTCGGCCATGGCTTCGAGCAGGGCTGCCTGGGTGCGGGGTGTGGCACGGTTGATTTCGTCTGCCAGCAGGGTGTGACAGAAGATGGGGCCGGGTCGAAACTCGAATTCGACGGTTTTGGGGCTGAAGATGGAAACGCCGGTGATGTCGCTTGGCAACAGGTCAGGGGTGCACTGGATACGCTTGAAGGCGCCACCCACGGAGCGGGCCATCGCGCGTGCCAGCATGGTTTTGGCCACGCCTGGAACATCTTCGAGCAGAATATGGCCCTCAGCGAGGTAGGCGACCAATGCCAACATGATCTGTTGGCGCTTGCCCACCAGCACTTTTTCAATGTTGGCAAGAACGCGGCTAACTGGGCCTGTGATATCGATAGCTTGGCTGCTGGCTGATTTCATTGCTGCCCCTTGAAAGGCCCTGCTTAAAAGCAAGCGCCCCGCCCAACCCTGGAGCTGTCCTTTTGGACACTCTAGGGCATGGGGCGGGGCTGCGCTACGATGGGCTTTCGAACTGGCGGTTGTTCAGGCCGGCAGTGCTTTTAAATTAGAATACATCGAGCCAGAAGTGGCCACCGCTATGGAAGCGCTGGGACCGCTGCTGCATGTAAATCCAGTTCGGCTCTTTGTAGGGTGGGTAGGCCATGTAGGCGGGAGGTGGCATGTAGGGCTGGCCGGGGCCTTCTGGCCACTTTGGCCCCATGCTGGGGGCATAGTTGTGTGGGAAATACTGGTAGGGGTAGTAAAACATTCTGGGCAAGCGGGGATCGGCCCCTTGGGCCTTGGCCTCGCCACCGGTGAAGGCGGCCAAGCCAAGGGCAATGACAAGCCCCAAGACTAATTGAATGGTGCGGCGCATGGTGCTGATCCTCCAGCAGTTTGCTGATGGGACGGGCCGCAGATGCACGGTCTACCCATCAGAAATGGAAATCCTTCCGAACAAACCTACCTCACTGGATTAGACACGGCAGAAAACAGGCAAGCGGAAAAGTGGTTTTTTCAGTTTTTTTTGCCAGAATTAACGCTGGCGGGGTATTTTCCCAAGCCGACGATTTTCGGATGGCTGGGAAGGTGGAGAAGGCAAAAAATGGCAGATTTTCTCAAGTCGAACGCTTTGGCCAGCTTGCTTGGGGATTTGGATATCCCTTTGATCACCCGGTATGCCAGCCCGGAAATGGTGCACTTGTTCACGCCGCAAAACCGCCATGGGATCTGGAGGCGGCTGTGGCTGGCCTTGGCGGAGGCCGAAGCGGAGCTTGGGCTACTGGCAGATGATGGCAAATCTGCGCGCATTCGCCCCGAGCAGCTGGAAGCCTTGCGCAAACACCTCGACGATATTGATTTTGCTGCGGTGGCCAAACATGAGAAGCGGTTACGGCACGATGTGATGGCGCACCTGCACGCCTTGGGGGATGTTTGCCCCGAGGTGAGCGACATTCTGCACTTGGGCGCGACCAGTTGCTATGTGACCGACAACGCCGAGCTTATTCTCATGCGTGAGGGGTTAAAACTGCTCGAAGGCAAGCTGGCCAGCGCCATTTCCGCCCTTGCTGGTTTTGCCAAAACGCACCGCGACATGGCCACCTTGGGCTTCACGCATTTCCAGCCCGCCCAACTCACCACAGTGGGCAAACGCGCTTGTCTGTGGATTCAGGATTTGATGCTTGATTTGGCGGAAATTTCGCATCGTCGGGCGCATTTGTCGTTTCGTGGCGTGAAGGGCACAACAGGAACCCAGGCCAGCTTTTTATCGCTTTTCCATGGCGATCACGCCAAGGTGCGGGCACTGGACAAGCTGGTGGCGAAAAAGATGGGTTTTGACACGGTCTTTCCTGTCACGGGCCAAACCTACCCCCGCAAGATTGACTCGCAAATTCTGGATGCCTTGTCCGGGCTGGGCCAATCCACCCACAAGTGGGGCACCGATTTGCGGCTGCTGTCGCACCGCCAGGAGGTGGACGAGCCGTTTGAAAAGGAACAGGTTGGATCCAGCGCCATGGCCTACAAGCGTAACCCGATGCGGGCGGAGCGCATGTGCGGGCTGGCCCGCTACCTGATGACTTTGCCTGCCAATGCGGCGCAAACGGCGGCGACGCAGTGGTTGGAGCGCACCCTGGACGACAGCGTGAACCGTCGGCTGTCGATTCCGCAGGCGTTTTTGGCTGCTGACGCGATTTTGCGCATCGCCCAAAACTTGGCGGGCGGTCTGGTGGCCAATCCGGCGGTTATCCGTCGTGAGGTGGATCGGTATTTGCCTTATATGGCCACTGAAAACCTGTTGATGGCTGCTGTGGCGGCTGGGGGAGACCGTCAGGAAGTGCACGAGGTGATCCGGCGGCACAGTCATGATGTGACGCAGGCCCTGAAGCAAGGTTCTTTGGAAAACGACCTGTTGAAACGGCTGGAAGCTGACCCGGCGTTTGCGAAGGTGGACATTGCCAAAGTGATGGCAAGCGGTGCCTTCACAGGGCGGGCCGCTGAGCAAGTGGACGAGTTTTTGGCTGAAGAAGTGGTGCCTGCGCTGGCCCCTTACCAAGGTTCTTTGGGCCAAAAGGCCGATTTGCATGTTTAAAAACAGGCCCAAGCCCGTTTATTAACCGGCCGGGCCCCTTTCAGGGTCTGGTCGGGTGCGGTAAAACTACAACTTCCCTAATTTATTGACCCTCTCGCTGAATGAGGCCCTGTCATGGCAGTGAAGCTGCAAGTTCCCCCCGGTGAAAAGATTTCGGTTTCTGGCGGCAAGCTCACGGTGCCGAACAACCCCATTTTGCCATTCATCGAGGGTGATGGTACCGGCCCGGACATCTGGAAGGCATCGGTTCGGGTGTTCGACGCAGCGGTGGCGAAAGCCTACGGCGGCAAGAAAAAAATCAGTTGGATGGAGGTTTACGCGGGGGAGAAATCCTTCAACCTGTTCAACAATTGGCTACCCGACGAAACCGTGACCGCCTTTCGCGACTATCTTGTGGGCATCAAGGGGCCGTTGACCACCCCCGTTGGCGGTGGCATTCGCTCGCTGAATGTGGCGCTCCGCCAGCTTTTGGATCTGTATGTCTGCTTGCGCCCGGTGCGCTGGTTCAAGGGTGTGCCCAGCCCGGTGAAGGCACCAGGCAATGTGGAAATGGTGATTTTTCGCGAGAACTGCGAAGACATCTACGCAGGGATCGAGTTCGCGGCGGGCACAGCCGAGGCGGCCAAGGTGCTGGCATTCATTGAAAAGGAATTCCCCAAGGAGTTCAGCAAAATCCGTTTTGGCACCGCCGCCAAAGTTGCCGAATGGAACAAGTCTGCCGGGCTGGCTGTTTCGCATGGTGACACGGTGCAGGTTGGCGTGGGCATCAAGCCTGTGAGCGCTGAAGGCACCGAGCGGCTGGTGCGTTCGGCCATCGAGTACGCGCTGCGTGAAAAACGCAAGAGCGTGACGCTGGTGCACAAAGGTAACATCATGAAGTTCACCGAGGGCGCCTTCAAGGATTGGGGCTATGCACTTGCCAAGACCCAGTTCCGCGATCAGATAGTGACCGAGCGCGAAAGCTGGATTTTGGGCAACAAAGACGCGAAGCCCGGCATCAGCGCGGAAGAGAACGCCAAGCTGACCGACCCCGGCTACGACATGATGACTCCTGACCAGAAGGCCAAGATCGTCAAGGAAGTGGAAACGGTGCTGAAGCTGGCATCGACTCATGGCGACGGTAAATGGAAGAGCAAGCTGCTGATCAAGGACAGCATTGCTGACATCACGCTGCAGCAGGTGCTCACTCGGCCGAAAGATTTCGATGTGATCGCCACCCTGAACCTGAATGGCGATTACCTGTCCGACGCGCTGGCCGCGCAGGTGGGCGGCATCGGCATCGCGCCGGGCGCGAACATCAACTATGTGTCGGGCCATGCGATCTTTGAGGCAACGCACGGCACTGCGCCCAAGTATGCCAACCTGGACAAGGTGAACCCCGGCAGCGTGGTTCTTTCGGGCGAGATGATGCTTCGCTACCTGGGTTGGACCGAAGCGGCCGATCTGATCATCAAGGGTATGGACGGCGCGATCGCCGCGAAGACGGTGACCTACGACTTTGCCCGCCAGATGGAAGGGGCGAAGGAAGTGGGTTGCGGCGCCTTTGCAACCGAAGTGATTAGCCACATGTGATAAGACCTGCAATAAAAAAAGGGCGCCAGCTTGCAGGCTGGCGCCTTTTTTTATTGCAACCAGCGCACCGCCTCACCACCCGCCTAGCGCACCATTTTCAACCCGAATTAGCTTTTTAATCACCCACCACGCTATGCCCCGAAACGGTCATAGGCAAGCGATGGAGTGTCGCGGCTGAACTTGAGCTCAAGTTTATTGACTCCTGGAGCCAATAACCTGGTAATGACCTTGGGTTAATCCCGAAATCACTTCCACCAAAAAATCTTTGTCTACCAAAAATAGTAGTTGAGCGATATTTAGATATTACTCATCGCCTTTTTCTTCCAATTTACTCAACTCACCGGCCAATTCCTGTCCGCTTACAAATCTTCTGGCTTCTTCCAGAGCCAGGCAGCGGCTGAGGATTCTGCCGTGTGTGGCTGTAAGGCCTCTGTCGATGGCGCGGTTGACCCAATCGAGGCCTGTGGGTGGGGGAAGCTCCCAGTTACCCATCACAGCCTGGTACCAGATCAGGCCCAAGGCGTAGACATCGTCACCCTGGGTTGGTTTGGCCCCCTTACGGCGCTGGGGAGTGGCGTAGAGTGACCGCCAATGGCCATGGTGCTTTTGGGCCGAGATAAGCCTTCGCAGATTGAGTTTGCCTTCCTGATGCAACTGGTAATCGGTTTCCAGGTCTGCCCAGCCCAGATCAGTCACCCGGATGCGCCATTTGTCGTGCACCTTGGTGAAGAAAAGGCTGGTGGGGCAAAGGCCGCCATGCACCCAAGGTTTTGGCTGGGTGTGTAATTTGCCGATGGCCTGGGCCGCTCGGCGGATCCAACGGGCAAGCCTTGGGGCATCGAGCTG
>CAIWHS010000349.1 GCA_903912515.1 uncultured Planctomycetaceae bacterium | reverse complement strand
TTTTTAGGTGGGGATAGTGTTGCCACGGTAGGGCTAGAGCGGGCGATGCACGCAGCGGCTAGCGAAACAGATTTTGAACGGGCTGCGACCCTGCGGGACCGGATGCAGCAGATGGCTTATTTGCAGGCGCATTTAGGGCGGCTGGAGGCTGCCTGGAGTTTGCATGGGGTGCATGCGGTGTTGGGGCCATCGGGTGTGGAAACATGGTATTTGTTGCACCGCGGGCGAATAATAGAGGCGTTGGCGCGGCCAAGAAAATCGACCCAGGCCCTTGGCAGGCTGAGGAAGTTACTGGGAGCTCGCGATGGATTGCCGGAAGGTTGGCGAGTGTGGCAGCTAGATCAGATTGACCAAGTGCTGTTGGTGATGAGTTGGTTGAAGAACAACCCGCAAACGGTTGGAAGGCGGCTGTGGACCTGCGATCAGGCAGACCAATGGATTCCTGGAGACTGGGAGATTTCGAAGGGAAGTAAGCAAGCGGAAAACCGAGGGCCAGTTACCGATTGTGCCTAAATGGCCCAAACTTTTTTACCGGAAGTTCTGAAGGTTCCTCTTGATTTTACCGACAGCCTCCAGCATACGCCGACCCATCGAACAGGTCACCCGGCTTGTGAGCCATTGGGTGAGAGCGGGTTGGAGGGGCGAAGATGTTAGCCAGATTCTTAGTTCGTTTTGTGGGAGTTTTGCTCCTTAGCTTGCCGCTAGGATGCCATTCAGCCTGCCATAGTTATTGTGAGCGGAATTACGGCCCGCAAACGGTTCAACCGCCACCTGGTTATTCACCAGCCCCGGCTTATGCACCAGCTGGGTATGCGGTTCCTGCTGGATATGGGGCTCCTGCGCAGTATTGCGCGCCACCGCCGGCATCGGCTTGTCCGCCGGGATGCGCCCCGGCGCGATAGTTTGACGCAATTGGGACCATCGGGGGAAGTCTGCCCGCCGTCTCCGCCAGATCTACTGGCGGGGGCGGTGGTAGCGGGCTATTATCTTTTGGCCTGAAGAGGTTACCTGAAATCGTGGAAGATGGCGGTCACGCATTTCAACGGCGAGTCTATGGCAAGGAATGCGAGACTAAATGACAGAAATGAGGATTGGACCAATGAGAAACAAAATTAGAAGCCTGACACTTGCGATTCCAGCCATTTGGGCAGTTTCTTTTTCCGTTTGGGGCCAAGCCCAGACGGCTGTGGAATCTGGCGCATCTGGTGTTACCTCGCTGAATGGTGTGACCGGAACACTATCGAGACGGAATGCTCTCAAGGACTTGACCAACGACCGGGCAAAAGGGCGTGAGTCCGTAAAAAAAGCATTTAGTGAGGCCAAGTCGGAGAGGCCCAAGGACGCGTTGGCCCCCTTCAACCTGAACGCATCTTATGTGCTTGGCCGTGCAGGCTATATTCTTCGGGAAAATGAGGCGGGCGCATTTTTCCTCAAGGCTTATGTGGAAGAAGCCAAGAAGCTGCAGAGCCCGAGCAAACTAATTGAAGGGTATAACGCTCTTTTGATGTATCAGTATGAGGTTGGGCAGTTTGAGGCCTGTGAGAAAACCTGCCAAGAATTCATGGACTTAGCCTTGCCGCAAACTGCGGATGAGGACGGGCTGATCAACAAAGCCAAAAGTAATGTGATACGACGGATGCTGCTGTGCCAATCGAGGCTTGGGGAGTATGAGAAGGCTGAAAAGGTTTTGAAACGGATTAGTGGGCGCGGGGGGCTGAATCCGTTAGCGGAGCAGGATCTTCGGTGCCGCATGCTTCGCGAGGCTGGCAAGCTGGAAGAGGCTATTGCAGGTTACCAAAAGCTGATCGAGCAGGTGGATCAGGACGAGGCCCTCAAGAAAGAGCAGCGTGACGGGATCAACGACGAGCTGAAGTACACCATGACGGGCTTGTACACCGAGCTGAAGCAGGTGGATAAAGCGGTGAGCGTGCTTGAGGCGCTGGTTGAGAAAGAGCCGAACAATCCGACCTATAATAACGATCTTGGGTATATTTTGGCGGACAATAGCCGTGACCTGGAAAAGGCTGAAAAGCTGATTCGGAAGGCGCTTGAGGAGGACAAGAAGCGCCGACAGAAGGCTGCCGATGAGGCTGACCCTGACGAGAAAGATAAGGATGACGAGGAGACCGCCGAGTTGGACAACGCCTCCTACTTGGACAGCCTTGGGTGGGTGCTTTACAGGGCCAAGCGTTATGACGAGGCGCAAAAGGCACTGGAGTCGGCCGTGGCCATGGAGGCTGGGCGGAACACCGAGATATATGATCATTTAGGCGATGTTTTGGCGGCTAAAGGCGACAAGGTCGGAGCCATTAAGTATTACCAATTGGGACTTGAAACCGTGAGCGCCTCAAAACGGGACCAGATGAAGAAGACCCAGATTGAAGAAAAGCTGAAAGCCTTGCGCTAAGCCTGGTTCAAAATTTCAAGAAAGCCCAGGGGGGCTGGTGATCGTTGAGATCACCAGCCCCCTTGCCATTGGCAATTGGTCGCTGATCAACCGGCGTTGGTACCAGCGGCGATGAAGTCTTCGGATTTGCGGGCGACAGCCAAGGGGACAATTTTCCGGAGGCGGCGGCTGCGGCGGATTTCACCCCAATTTTTGAGGATATTTTCGGCCACCTTACTGCCTGTGCGGGCATGGAAGCTGATAATGAGTGGGTGAATCCACTCGTAATCGACATAGGTACAATCAACCACTGCCACGGATCGTGAATGTAGCTTGGCGGGCGCCTGGTTTGTTGGGTCGTAAACAATCAGCTCGCCCCCGGTCATACCGGAGCCGATCTCGTTTTCGATTGGGCCGAGGATTACGACGCGGCCCCGGGTTTGGTATTCGCAGGCGTATTTGCCAGCACCCTCAGCAACAATTGTGGCGCCCGAATTGCGAATCCCAAGACGGTGGCCAGCCTTGCCACCAAGGAACACAGTGCCACCGGTAGCCCCGTAGGCGACATTGTTACCGGCCACGCTTTGGATTTCGTCGCCAGGTTTGGCTTGCGAATAATCGAGGGTGACGACAACAGAGCCGCCGCAGATTCCCTTGGCAACGCCATCTTGAGCAAAGCCGCGAAGTTCAAGTTCGAGGCCCTGAATGCACCATGCCCCGAAGCTTTGGCCGGCTTCGCCATCGAAACGAACCCTGACACGGCGGCTGCCGGGCAAACCATCGCGGCTGTAAAGTTTGGCGATCAGACCTGCGGCAGTTGCGCCCACGGAACGGTCGGAGTTGCGGATGCGGAAGAGCAGGTCGGCATTTTGGCCGGTTTCGATAGCGTGTCGCGCAGCCTCGATGATGCGTTGGTTCATGCTGTTCGCCTGGCCTGGGGTGGCCTCGCAAACTCCCGGGTATAAGTCTGGGAACGAAGAATCGAGACGATCCAATGCCATATCGGGATGAATGAACTTGGACAAATCGACCAGATCGCAGCGGGTGTTTGGAATGGATTTACGTTTGAGCAAGTCCGCCCGGCCGACCACTTGGCGGATGTGTGTGAAGCCCAGGATGGCCAGTTCGGCACGGGCTTCCTCTCCCACATTGAGGAGATATGCCTTGGTGTGCTGGGC
>CAIWHS010000348.1 GCA_903912515.1 uncultured Planctomycetaceae bacterium | reverse complement strand
CAGGGGCATAGCCATCATGCCAAGCCCGGCGACCACCTTGCCTGCCAAGGGAATCGCCCAGAATTGTTTGATTCTTATCTTTGCAACAGCCGTCGCCTTGGCGATGGCAACGCCCAGCGTCAGCCCCGCCACGAACGGCAGCGATGGCTTCCACAAATAATCCATCGCCTCATCGTCTCGTTCCGCTTTGGCCCTGCCGACCGCCTTCCCGTCGCCCTGCCTGACCTTCGCCTTTCCCGCCATCGCCCTGCGAGCAAACGAGCAAAGGTCGGCTTGGCTTTTCGCCCGACCACTTGCGAGCAAACGAGCAAAGCTCCCCCACCACTGGGTTGTGGTCCCCCACCAACACCACCGGCACCGATCTGGTGAAGGTCAGTGAGAATGAGTACGACGGCGGCGGCGTGGGTGATTCCAACCTGACCAAGGTCACCCAGATCCCGGGCGGCTCCGCCGCCAATCGCGTCACGCAGTACTTCCTCGACTGGCGCAACCGCGTCGTCGCCACCAAGACCGGCGTCGAGACCAGCGAAGCCACCGACACCAACCGCATGATCTCCTACCTCGATTACGACAACCTGAACCGCGTCACCACCACCCGCCTCTACGATGGCGACACCGTCTCCATCACCAGTACCTCCGGCGTGCCGAATGCCCCCAGCTCATCCTTGTTGCGCGCTAAATCCGAGATCCAGTTCGATGAGCGTGGCCAGCCCTACAAGACCCTGACCTACAGCGTCGATCCCTCCACCGGCTCCGTCTCGTCCTCGGCCCTCACCACCCAGTCCTGGTTCGACCCCCGGGGCCTGCTGATCAAGCAATCCTCCCCCGGTGGAATAGTCACCAAGACCACTTACGATGGCGCCGGTCGGCCCACGGCCAGCTACACCACCGATGGTGGCGGCGATACCGCCTACACCGATGCCGATGATGTCACCGGCGATGCCGTGCAGCAGCAGGTGGAGACCACTTACGACAGCAACTCCCACGTGATCTTGGTCACCGCCAAACAGCGCTTCCACGATGAGACCGGCACCGGGGCCTTGGGCACTGCCTCCACCGGGGTAAAGGCCCGCGTCAGCTACGCCGCCAGCTACTACGATGGCGCCGACCGCCTGACCAACACCGTCGATGTCGGGACCAACGGTGGCTCCAGCTACACCCGTCCCTCCAGTGTCCCCAGCCGTTCCGATACGGTCCTGGTTACCACCACCGCCTACAACTCCGCCGGCCTGGCCTGGAAGGTCACCGATCCCAAGGGCATCGAGTCCAGGAAGACCTTCGACGCCCTGGGCCGGGTCACCAAGACCATCGAGAACTATGTCGATGGCACCGTCTCCGACACCGATGACAAAACCACCGAATCCACCTACAACGCGGTCGGCTTGACGACCGTGAAGGTGGTTCTGCCCAGCAGTGGCCAGCAGGTCACGGAATGGGTCTATGGCGTCACCACGGCGGGTGGATCCGGCCTGAACTCCAACGACCTGGTCAAGGAAGTCCGCTACCCCGATCCCTCCACCGGGGCCAGCAGCAGTTCTTCGAAGGATGTGCTGACGGTCAACGCCTTGGGCCAAGCACTGACAATGACCGACCGCAACGGCACGGTCCACACCTACTCGTACGATGTGGTTGGCAGGCAGACGGCTGACGCCATCACCACCCTGGGCAGCGGCGTCGATGGCACCGTACGCCGTCTCACTACCGCTTACGACACCCAGGGCAACCCCTACCTCTTCACCGCCTACGATTCCGCCTCCGGTGGCAGCGTCCTCAATCAAGTAGAACGAGATTACAACGGTTTGGGGCAAGTAACCAAGGAATGGCAAGAACATAGCGGCGCGGTCACCAGTTCCTCGGCCAATGTTCAGTACACCTATTCCGAAATGTCAGGAGGGGCCAACCATAGTCCCCTGACGAGTGTGACCTATGCCTCGGGTTATGTCGTCAATTACAATTACGGCAGTGGGTTGGATAGCACCATTAGCCGGTTGACTTCCTTGAGCGATTCCTCCAATACCCTGGAAAGTTACACCTACTTAGGGTTGGGCACCGTTGTCAAACGGGCCCATCCTCAATCGGGTGTGGATCTGAGCTACATCAAGCTCAGCGGCGAATCGACCGGGGATGCCGGGGACCAATACACCGGGCTGGATCGGTTCGGAAGGATTGTCGATCAGCGGTGGATCAATGGAAGCAATACCGATGTGGATCGGTTCCGTTATGGCTATGATCGAGACGGCAACCGCACCTACAAGGAAAATGTCGTCAATACCGGCTTGAGCGAGGTGTACACTTACGACAACCTGAATCAGATCAGCACTTACAAGCTGGGCACCTTGAACACCGGCAAGACCGATGTTACGGGAACACCCACTAACAGCCAAAGCTGGTCCACGGATATTGTCGGCAACTGGAACAGTGTCACCACTAATGGTACGACCCAGACCCGAGGAACGAACAAGCAAAACGAAATCACCAGTGTCAGCGGGGCGACGACTCCGACTTATGACAATAACGGCAACCTGACAAAGGATGAGAATAACTACCGGTTCGTGTACGATGCCTGGAACCGGCAGGTCAAAATCAAGGATTCCTCCGATACGGTCATTACCACCAACAGCTTCAATGGGATCAACGAAAACATTAAGGTAGTCGCCGGTTCCAGCACGATTGACCGGATCTTTAGTTCGGATTGGCAGTTATTGGAGGAGAAATCAGGATCCAACACGGTGACCCGGAATGTCTTTAGTCCGGTTTATGTGGACGCACTGGTATTAAGGGATCGGGATACCGATGCGAATGGAACCTTAGATGAACGTCTGTACCCAACACAGGATGCGAATTACAATGTGACCGCGATCCTCAATATCAGTGGAACGGTTCAGGAAAAATACACTTACACTCCGTTTGGAGTAGTGACTTATCGGGATTCCTCGGGATCTACAATCAGCTCCAGCACCAAGGCATGGGTGTTTTTGCATCAGGGTGGGCAGATCAATATTGTGGGGGGTTATGATTTTAGGAATCGGGTGTTGAGTCCAACATTGGGACGGTGGTTGACGAATGATCCGTTGGGGTTTGAGGCGGGGGATGTGAATACATATCGTTATGTGGGGAATGGCCCGGGGAATGGGTTGGATCCGAGTGGGTTGCAGGACATTGGGGAAAGGTCAGCCAAAGCCGGTGCAGCTTTGGCTGGATTGCAATGGGATTTTCCATCTCCTCCAGCTCCCCCAACTCCTCCAAAATGGCAAGAAACCCTCCGGGAAATGCGGGAGGAGTTGGATAAGTGCTTCAAAAATGAGCCTGAAAGAACTAAAGCCAAAAAGGAATTGGAGCATTTTATCGATATTTGGCGAAGTGTACCTAAAAGACAAAGCTGGATGGGTATTGATGGGAATTGCTGGAAATTTAGGGAAAAATTTAATGAAAAACTTGGCAATTGGAATCCAAAAATAATTGAATTCAATAGTAATGAGAATTGGCAATATTTGGATTCTTATGTTTGGAATCTAGTTGGAGGAGAAGGATTAGGTCATTCGGCCGTATCAATTACATTTTGCGGAAAAACATTCTATTTCGATGATGGCTGGTGGGGTTATGTTTTTCGACCAGGCGATATTCCTTTTTATACATTTCCCCTCCCGAAAAAATGATTTTTAAAATATGAAAATGGTAAAAAGATTTTTGAAATTGAAAGTTTTTCCCATCGATACAAAGTATATGGGTGCCATTTCATTTATGACAATCTTTCTATATTTTATTCTGCCATTTTTATTTAGATACATGAAAATTAATGAACTTTTTGCTGGTATTACTATGTTGATTCTTATTGTAGTATCAGCATCGTGTTCATTGCATGGTATTTTTTACGCAAATGGAAAAAAT
>CAIWHS010000347.1 GCA_903912515.1 uncultured Planctomycetaceae bacterium | reverse complement strand
TCAGGGCTTTGGGTGTAGCCCATGTTAAGGCTGGCTGCTGGACGGCACCAACTGGCGAAAGGCTCATAACCGCACTGGCCGGGGTTACACTGTGGCCCGATGCTATAGGCATAGTTGCTTACAGCCATGTCAGCGCCATCACCATCGGATGGGCAGTGCAGGGTTTTGAAACCGTTGCCCCCATTGAATGTGGCATTGCCAAGAACAGCTCCAACAGGGTTGTAAGCTGCCCAGATGATAACCTTATAGCGGTTTTCTTCTTCAATGTCTGGCAGAAGATAAACCATCCAGGTTCCTTGGTCATCACCCCAATCCCACCCGCCGGCGCCCATTTTACCGCCGTGGGGCAACTTTTGGTTGTTGCGGCCGGCAAAGTTGTGCATGGCGATGCCGTACTGCTTCAGGTTGTTGGAGCAGCTCATGCGGTTGGCGGCTTCGCGCACCTTCTGTACCGCTTCTGTACCGCAGGCACCAACAACCCAACCAGAACCGCGATGATGGCGATTACCACCAAAAGCTCAATCAGCGTGAAAGCCCGAATTCTTCGGCCCATTCCGACCCAGCCGGAAAAGTTGCGATGCATTTATAAAAACTACTGCATGCTATGCAAATAAGACGGAAAAATGAAATCGGGTAAGATTGTTAAAGTGCCAGATAGCAGGGGTGCTGGCAAAATTTAGATCGGGCCGTTCCCAAACCACTGGGGAAAAACAATAAAAATCTCACCCAAGGCTCTATTCGTCTGAATCAAGGGAAATCCAATCACTAATGTTTTGGAATTTTTTCCTGGTAGTGCTAACTGGATTGATTTGCTGAAAGGGCCGTTCTTTTGCCAGATGGTTACCTTGTTTTGAAAGCATTGATTTTGCCAAGCAAATAGCCCGGCCATCAATGGCCGGGCTATTTGTGTTTGGAAAACTAGAGAAAGCCTTACTTGCCTTTGACAGAAAGTTCCACAGGCTCCTTGTCGGCTGGAATTTTCAGCGACAGGGGGGTTTTTTCAGGCTTGGTGAATTCGTCGGCCAGTTCTTCCGCTTTTTCAGAGGATTTGTCGGTAACGGCCTTATTCATGGCACCTTTTTTGGGTGCCATTTTGGTGAACATGTCTTTGGGCGACATGGTCTGGCCAACTGGTTTTTTACTGGCGGTGACTTTGTATTCGCCCGGCAGGGCGGTGATGGATACGGTGCCATCTGAACCTGTGACGCCACCTTCCGAGGCGGCACCGCCTGAGAAGATTACCAAGGCCACGCCTTCGGCAGGTGAGCCATCTTTGGTCACTTTCACTTTGATGGTTTTTTTACCATCGCCACAACCCAAGGCAACGAGGCAGCCGGCGGCCACCATGGCAACCGATGTCCACTTGGCAAAACGCATGATCTAAACTCCTGGGTAAAAAACAAGAAAGAGAGCCAAAAAGAACTGGGTGCCAAGCATAGCATGCATGGCACCCAGTGGAAAACAAGGCATTCAAATTAGAGCATCACGGAGCGGCGACAGGCATGTCGTCGTTACGGCAGCCCAGCAACTGGTAGGTGCGGTGATCGATGCTTTGGGCAAGGAAACGGACGGAGCCGTCGCCAAAGACAAAGTTAGCACCACCAGAGTGGTTGGACTTGAACCCCCAAGCGACATTCCAGTTTTGGGCTGAGCGACCGGGAATCGAGCAGTCGAATTTGTCAGTCTTGGTGTTGATAGAGGGCAAAGTTCCGTGATGCGCGTTGCCACCGTTGAAGCTCGCCCAAGAACCACCCCACGTGGAGTGATCGTGGTGCAAAGGCAACATTTCGCCAATCATGATGGTGTTGGAAGTGCCATCGTTCATGCTGTTGAGGCTAGTCTGCACACCACCGGTGCGCACACCGATACCGCGAACCTCGCTCATATTCCAGCAGTTGCCGTGGTCTGGGCTGTTGCCGTAGCCCATATTCAGGCTAGCAGCAGGGCGGCACCAGCTGGCATTGGGCTCGAAACCGCACTGGCCAGCAATGCATTGTGGCCCAAGGCTGTAAGAGTAGTTGGTAACGGCCATATCTGCACCGTCGCCATCGGATGGGCAGTGCATGGTTTTGAAACCATTGCCACCATTGAATGCGGCATTGCCCAAAACCGAGCCAACTGGGTTGTAGGCAGACCAGTTAATAACTTTAAAGCGGGATTCTTGCTCGATATCAGGCAGCAAGTAAACCAACCAGCTACCTTGGTCGTCACCCCAGTCCCAACCGCCGGCACCCATTTTGCCGCCATAGGGCAACTTTTGGTTGTTACGGCCAGCGAAGTTGTGCATGGCAAGGCCAAACTGCTTCAGATTGTTGGAGCAGCTCATGCGGTTGGCGGCCTCGCGCACCTTCTGCACAGCGGGAACCAGTAGGCCCACGAGAACAGCGATGATGGCGATCACAACCAATAGTTCAATCAATGTGAAAGCCCGGATTCTCCGAGCCATCCCAACCCAACCGGAGAGGTTGCGTTGCATAGTTACAGCCTCCTGCATGGAAACATGCAATGAAAAAAATGAAAAAAGATTTGAATGATATTTCTTAGGTAAACATGCTGAGATGGGGCGGCCAGAT
>CAIWHS010000346.1 GCA_903912515.1 uncultured Planctomycetaceae bacterium | reverse complement strand
TTCCCAAAATTAACCTCATGCCAAGTTCGAAGAAATCGATTATTGTCGCTCGTTGCCATACCCTGCCTTGGCTCAGCAATTTCTCCTAATGGATTTCCATTTTCAAAAACCTTTCGAAAGTTTTCATTCACCCAATACGCAATCGGACTCCCCGGAATTTTCTTGAAGTCCGAAGGTTTTGCCTCAAAAAACCAACCACAGTTTTTGTTTTGGATGGCTTCCAGCGTTTTTGGGCCTTGAAGATGTGCTCCATAAAAATCCGTCAGCCTTACAAAGCTGGACTTGTATCCAGCTAAACAACAAGACATTCCAGTAAAAGCACATAGATGAGCTCTCGCTTCTTCATATCCATCATATTCAAGTTGTACTAAGCTAAGAAGGTTAGTACTTTCAATGACTTTATCCCGAAGGTTTTTAAATGAGGAAATAAACATCCAAGTAAACGATGTGCAAATACCGAAATATTGAAAATCATTACAATAATGAATAATCCTAATAATAAAGGATGAAAATAAGTCTTTTTCAAAGCCGAGATATTTATTTTTTAAAAAAACCTTTAAATAAGGCGGGAGATATTTGTTTCCCATATATGGTGGATTTGCGACCACAACATCAAACTGTGATGCCAATATCTTGGCCTGTTTCACCAAATCAGGCAACTGTTTAAGCGACAGCCATCCAAAAATATCGTTCTTTTCAATCTGGGCCAATCGGGCTTCAATAGCATTCAGTTTATTCGAGAGCAAAGGTGGAATCTGAATCAATGACCCAAAAGTCTTGGCTTGCTCAAACAAATCCACCAACTCACCTAGGTCGAATTGGGAAATATTTCCCGGACCGATTCCACCAATATCCTGATTTATGGCAGTTTCCAAATCAGCAGGATTTAACCCCTTGCTTTCAACAAAACAAACAATGTTGGGCTGAACCTTACTGTCTAAAATTCTGCGGTCATCTGCCCTAGCCTTCATAAGCAAGGCAAACATAGCCAATTGGGCAGCACGATCATCAATTTCAAAACCAAACAGGTTCTTTTGCAAAATCAGGGCTGGAATATCCTTAGTCCTGTATCCACGCTCTTGGTAAATCGCTTTAAACAGGTCATAAGCTTCGACCAATATGTGCCCTGAGCCACAGGCTGGGTCTAGAAAAGTGATTTCTTCTGGATTAAGGTTTTCGGGTGTAATCTCCTTGAGCTTTACTTGAACCTCCGGCTCCTGCTCAGCCGGTTCAATGTAAAACTCCATTTGCTCACGGATAGACGATTCCGGATAGGTAGCCAGCCACTTACGGCCCAAGGTGTTTTGAACCAGATAGCGAACAATCCAGTTTGGGGTAAAAAGCTGTGTCGCAGCAGGAATATCCTCACTGGCTACAACCCTACCAATGACTTCATCCTTCTTTTCAGAGATGTAGTACTGGTACAACCAACCTATGATTTCAACTTTTTCCCAATCTTCTTCAGCAATGCCATCCACCAGCTTCCGAATTAGGGAATCAGAATTCAGCAAGCTTTCCGGCAATAGCAATTCAGTTTCGTCATTGATTTCTTCAAACAGGAAGGGCATGGATTCATGCAACGCATTGCATTGCGCCAGCAATAACAACCGGTAAAGCTCGTTTTCTTTGTTTCCTGCCAACTTCAGTTCAATGACGGTGTTCTTGTCCAGCGAAGGCAAATCCAGATGTTCAGCATGATCCAGAATCTCAGGGAAGTGTTTACTCTCTGGATGAGAAAGTACCCTGTAGCCATGTTCCAAGTACCCGTGCAATTCCATGTACCGCAGAGCAACAAAACGGTTGAACCACGAATAGGCAACCGCATCGACAGTCTGATTGAAGCCATCCCGCTGAATGCGCCCTTCTAAACGGGTGCGTTTGTCAGCGATAGCTTTGGGGTATTCCCTACCACCTATGACAACTACATCCCCTTTGACCGTAATCGGTTCTACTTTCTTGGCAGTTATTCCATAGAAAGCAGCACGGTCAGTCATTACCTGAATGAAGTCACGGCGGGCTTGAGGGGCGTAATTCTTGAGGGCTGTACGGTTCATAGTTGAATCCCGCTAAAACAAGATGGATTCTTATTTTTGGTATTCGAAATAAATTCTCGAAAAACCTCATCAAAGCATTTATCTTTATTTGGATTTTTTGGAATACAGCCATCTAAATCCTGAGACGGAACTAGGCAGTCTTTTGGGTAATAAATCCACCCTTCCGGCTCATACTTCTTTTTCTCATCATCATCTGGAGGAAGTTCAAAATCTAAGGTTTTTTCTTCAAACGCTTTTGCAGCTACTGCCAAAATGGCTGCATCGAATAAATCATTCTCCTCTTTTTGTTCCTTTCTAAATAGTTGCTGTAATTTCAAATCTAGAACATATTTGTTAAATCTGGGTGAACGCAAACAAGCTTTGGGATAAGACTCCAAAGCTTTAATACTATTTCCATTTGTCCATTGCCCCCAGCTTTTTTTTATAAAACCGCTTTCACGAATAAAGAAAATTCCTTTTGATGATTGACTTCCGATGCTGTCAGTAATGACAGACATGGCATTTCCAATTTTTTTTTCTACATAACGATGTGTAATTGGATTGTTAGTAGGTCTATCACTTAAAAAATTAGTTATTTTTTCACACGGCTTATAGGTTAAAAAATCAAATGCTAAAATAGGCCAACCTAATGGGGTATCTAAGGCAATTGTCACATCACATGAATTCTCATTGAATTTCTTAACCCCACATTTTTTAAGCCATCTTTTTATTATCCATCGAGCATCTTTACTATTTTCTTTATCCAACTGAAATAAATCAGGACTTAGGTTTGACCTAAAAGAACCAACTATCTCATTTTCTTTTATCACAACCAATGCATCACAGCTTTTTTTTGGATAAGGCTTGCATTTCCATGCTCCTACATCCCAACCGATGTAATATTTAATTTTTTGTCCGCTCATTTTATCGCACCTGAATTCTGCAGTTTTCAGCCAAGGCCTTTTCCAATTCAGCCCTCAAGGACTGAATAAAGCCATCCACCTGTTCTTGTGTTTCTAAGTAAGGACTACCAACTAGCTCCCCCGCTTTAATCACCCGTTGTTTTTTCACAATTGGTGAGGGGTTGGGTTTATCCGTTGTTCCTTTTGGCTTTTCACCTTCTTGATGAACCCAATCCTCCAGCTTGCGGATGGCTTCATCAAACAAGTCTGTGCAATTGGCCTTGGCTTGAGCGATATGCGCCAGCGAACCATCCTTGCCAACCTGACTGAGCAAATCGGCTAATGGCTTCTTCAAGGTGTTAGCAAAAGAATCGGCTGCACCAGCCTTTTTTAAATCCTCGGAAAGGCTGGCCACTTTGGCTTCAATTTCATTTTGTGCTTCAGCACGAACTGCCTGAAGCAATGTATTGTTGACTCCCGAAACCTTCCCAATCAAAGTTTCCGCATCTTTCAGCATGCCATAGGGGGCGGGGGCACGAAGAATTTCCTCCATCCGGCGCAAGGCTGGCCCTGCATTAGCATCTTTTTCCAGATCTGACTTATTGGGCTTGAACACCTCGTACTGACTTCGGAGCTTTTCCCAAGTGGGTTTGGTGTGCGTGTAAAAATCAAAAAGGTTTTGGTGGTTATCTGCCAAATCTTCTAGGTCTTTGCGAACGGCCAAGACCCGCTCAATAAATTTGCCACTTTCTTGATCAACCAGAAGGGTTCCCAACAATATCAGGCCATCCTTGATTTCTTGCTTGCCCGGATAGGTTCCGGTTTGCGCCAATGGCTGATAACTATTCAAATCTGACTGCCATTCCAGAAACTTGGAACGCAAAAAGGTGCTGATGGCATCCTCACCATCTGGCCCCATTTCCTTGAAAAGATCGTTGCCCAGCTTACGGGCATCCTGAATCAGCTTGGGGTTGGTGACTATCCTCTTTTTGATGAGGATTTTCCTGCGCTTGGAAGTATTGGTCAAAGCCTCATAAGCCTTGTCCAGCGGGATAACCGCATTATCCATCACCAATTGGATTTCACCCAGAATCAACAAACGCCCCAGCAAAAC
>CAIWHS010000345.1 GCA_903912515.1 uncultured Planctomycetaceae bacterium | reverse complement strand
ATTATACTCGTATTTTTCGATGAGCCCTTTCATCATTTCCTTTACTAGATCCTTCAACTTATCCCGCTCAGACACATAAACCTTATCCGCCTTTGTTGCAATGATTGCGACTTGTGAACATCCACTCTTCCCCCAGTGCCCCCCCGAACCCACTTTTCGAAACCAATCCATTCCCATTCCAAAAAGGCTATCGCCTGGTGACAAAATCTGAAAAAGCTGATCCAGCAATTCCCGGTTACCGTTGTACATTCCCGTGTTGGCAGCGAGCAGAGTCGTGACATCGACAAGGATAGCCAACTCATTACAATCAAAAAGGGTATTGGTTAGAGGGATTGCGACTTGATTGCGATAATTCGAGTAACGACTGGCGAACCGTTTTTCCAAGTCAATATTTTTTTTTCTCGCTTTTTCGGGTAGTGGCACAAATTGCTCAACCTCACTTAACCCACTAAAGGAACTAGAAATGTCTCCACGAATCACTTTGCCGCCTAAAAATTTCCCCTCCATTTCTTTTGAGTTCACATGTTGCAACAGAAATGTTGATGGTGTGATGACCGGCCGATACGACTTATACAATTCAGCAAGAAATTGCCGGTACACCAAGGTTAGTCCATTCTCATCCAAAACATCCCGGTCGCATTCGGCCAGGAATGCCTGGGCTAAGTCCCGATATTGTCGGTCCTGAAACACCTTGTTAAAGAGCCAGTCCGACCACTCTGCGTAAGAGTATTTTACCATGGGTATGTCAGCCAATCGCTCCCCAGGAAAGTCGAAAATGTCCAGTTGACCTTTTGTCATACTCCAGTCGCTTCTAAAGAAACTACAGCTATACTGGTAAACATCTTTGGTTTTTGTGGGCCATTTACCATTTGATTCGATCCGAAATTTTTCGTAAGGGAACCTTGTAAAACCATTTTTTACTAGAATCTCTTTGTCGAAAATTATTTTGACACTACCCTTTGGATCGCCAATTTTGAGTTTTTCACGATCATGATGCATGACATGATTAATGAAAGAAGTGATGAATGCTGTTTTTCCAGATCTGTAAATGCCAATCACGGCCACCTTATGCTTGCTTCGAAATATTTTTGGTAGCATTGGATGTTATTTCTCCGTGAATGACATTGGTTAAGCTTTGGAAACGGCTTTATTCTAATACTTGTGCCCTTGTTCCATATATCGCAACCCCGTAACACGCCGCCCAGCAACCCTTTTTCCAATTCTTCCTAATCTCCAGCAACCACCCAGAAGCCCTGATTATTTAAAACTTGGTCTGGGGCGAGGTAATCACGGTGCGAGGATCGTAGAAAACTGTTTAGGTCGATGAAACAGCACCTCGAATCACGCAAAGGGTTCCATTAGATGGCCCTGAATGAACTCTTTTGGGAAAGTAGATAGGCCTTTGTTTGGGCTCTGCTATCGCCCACGACTTTCTGCTCATGGGTATCACGGGCTCTTTATTTCAAGGATTTTCGCATTAGAACCCCAAGTTTCGAACCTAACAATTTGTCCAGTTTAATAATTACCGGCTGGGCGATGCCGGTAGCTGGGCATATTTCACCCAGCATTGGATATATCGTAGATGCGTAACAAGAAGTGCTAATTTTCTGAAGCCGAAGAATTTAATTGCCTTCAGCAACCACCCGGAAGCCCTGATTATTCAAAACTTGGTCCGGGGCGAGGTAGCCACGGTGCGAAGATCGTAGAAAACTATTCATGTCGATGAAACAGCCGCCGCGAATCACACGAAGGGTGCCTTTGGCTGGCCCCTGAGGAAACTCTTTTTGGGAGAGTAGATATGCCTTTTCGCCATACCAATCAAGGCACCATTCCCGGGCATTTCCTCCCATGTCGAATAAGCCCCAGGGGTTTGGCTGCCGAGTACCCACCGGGCGGGGGGAAACCGTCCCTTTGGTATTCCAAAGGGACCAACAATAGGAATCCCGAGATTTAATGGGGAAGTGGTAAACATCTTTAGAACCAGCCCGGCAGGCATATTCCCATTCAGCCTCCGTGGGCAGGCGGTAATTTTTGCCATCCCGTTTGCTTAACCATGCACAGAAAGCCAATGCATCTTCGTAACTCACCATCGTAACAGGGAGATCAGCGGCAACGGGATAGCCAGGAGAGGACCAGTTCAAATTCGGGTTTTGACTTCCCCAACTCGAGGCGGTACTTGCCTTCCATCCCCCCAAACCAGATGACTCCGCTTGAGTTTTGTACCCCTGAGCTTCCACAAATTCCACAAACTGGGCT
>CAIWHS010000344.1 GCA_903912515.1 uncultured Planctomycetaceae bacterium | reverse complement strand
TTTCCCTTCCGTCTTGGCATCATCACCGGTTGAGTCCACCACATCGTGGTAGATATAGACCACCCGCTTATCCTTGACGAATTCCCGGCCTTCATCTTTCTTCATCGCCATCAATTCATTGGCTTTGATGGCCCCGCCTTCCACCATTTCCAAGATGGCGTTTCGATTGCCAGAGGCGCTGGAAACACCATCCACCAGCACATCTGTCCCGCTGTATTGCAGTTTGCGGTGAGGCAACAGGCTGGCCATGCCCAAGGCCGTGTAAGACGGTAGAACCCCTAATTGAGAAGAAAGGGTGGCCTCCATACGGGTCTTGGTGTTGATGATGCCGCACAACTCATGCGCCGCTTCATACCGGAAAGCATCGCTGATAATCACATAGGCCCGCCGGTTGTCCCCGCTATTGATCCATGACCCCACATTTCGTTCATAAAAACGAAATTGGCTGGGGATTTGGTCCAACCGCCAACTGGAAAGCAAGCCATCAGCCGGTTCAAAAAACTTGCCCCATGCCAGCGACAAGCTGCCAAGGAAGCCATGAACATAGTGGTTTTCCATTTCAGGCCGCAAAGCCTTTGCGATATCCCAACCTTTGCTCTCAGCAATATTGGCAGCTTCACAGAAATGACGATAAATCTGGTCAAACTGGTAAAGCTCATCCTCGTAAGCCTTAAACAGCTCTTTTGGGCTGGAATAGGTCAAACGAGCCTTGTGTTGCTGCCACAGCAGCAGGAACTCCCCAGCGGCAAGGAGGGCATCATAAACCGCATGAAAAGCAGTTCTGGGGGCATGAACATTATCTGCTAAAGCATTGGTTGCCCAATGCCCTGTTTGCCTTTGGTTGACGATACTTCGAATGGAATCAATCTGAATGGATTCATAGCTGTCCAGAATCCTGTCCTTCAATTGGCTGGCTATGCGCTTTTCCACCGCCAAGAAGGTTTGCACATCCACCAAAGCATCAGCCGTCATTTTGGGCAGATAGTTATTCAGATGGACAATTTGAGCTACTTCGGCTGAAAGCTGGTCATAGCTGGTTCCCTTGGTGGAACTGTCCCGCCAATGGGCCAAACAGACTACAGCGTTTTGCAAGCCTTTCTCAGGAAGCAGAAGCGGTTTCAAGCCAGCAGGAAGCTCATCTTTGTAATGATGTTTAAAATCAGTCACCAGCATGCGAATCAGCAGATTCTTCAAACAGGGCTGTTCTTCCTGATACCCACAAGTACTTTCCACCATTTCCCAAAAGGATTGGTCAAGATCCAGCTTTTCCATCGCCTGCCAATTGATGGGCGATTCATCTAAATCAACCGATGGAGCCTCTAGCCAACCGTGAAAGAAGGTCCGGACCAAATGAAACAAATCTGGTTGGTCTGCCTTGGCAACCACCATCATCATTTTCTTGTCCAAATCGATGGCTGTATCGTTGGGACTGACAATTGCCTTCAGGCGTTGGAACCTATCTTTGGCATCAAAGAATTTGCGCCTGTCGGCCAAATGATTTTTCAAGCTTTGCTGAAGAAGGTCAAGTTCCTGAAGCAGAATGCTGGCACGATCTGCTCGAAAGCTGCGGCTATACAACCGGATATCCAGAAGCCAATCAGATTCAAAATCTGGCTCTTCATTGGGTGAATACAGCAGGAATTTGGAGTTTGGTTCTTCCCGCTCCAACCGCCATTTCACCTGAAGGTTGCTTTCTTGGTCCAACCGTAATGTGGTCACACCTTCCAGTTGCAAGGAATCCACATCGATCAGGAACTCCTTTTCAGGGTCGTTCCAGAAGACGATCCGTGCACCGTCTTGCTGGAAAGCTTTCTTGAGGCTCTCCTGAATCTTTACTAGGTTGCTCATTCGTCGCTACCTCCGGTGATAGCCTTCACCTCGGCAAGCAAGTCACCAAATTTGGCATAGTTCACCTTCACCCCATCATCCAAATCCAGCTTGATGCGCTGGTCAGCATAGTTCTTTAGCTTTTCATCAAAGACTAAAAGCTCAGCCTGTTGCTTCTTCAAATCATCCTGTTCTTTTTGGAATTTCTTGCGCTGACTAGTACTGGTTGCTTGCAGCTTGTCAGCTTCTAATTGCTCAATGCGTCCTGAAATCTTTCCTTGAAGAGGAATCACATATTCGGTTCGTATGCGGGATAAGGTGCCTTCGTTGTAACGATGCAGGTACACCAAGGCTTGGAAAGCCTTTTGTTTGCCACTGCTAAAAAGCCAGTAAATTGGACGGCGCTTGTAGAGCTGGAGATGATGCTTGTAAAAACCGGTGCTGAAATAATCACGAATTACATCACGGGCAGACTCATCCGATTTACCGCCAAGGGACTCGGCAACAAATTGAAGGTTCTCTTCCAAATGCTCTTTGGGCCATACAACAGATACAAACTGGGTAAAGCGTTCGGTAGCATCATCGGTAATACCCCAGTCCTGATTAAGCAAGGGAACAATTCCATCATCATCGGCTGGGAAAGTTAAGTATTGGCTTGGGTCAAATCCTTCACTGGCGGAATGAGCGTAAACCAAGCCTTCCTTATCAAGACTGTAGCGGCCAACAATACAGCCAACACCATAAGAAATGAACTCATAGATTTTATTTGCAGTATCAAACTGAATCGAGTCATGTTGAGCGCTTGCATCAAGGTCTATTAAATTATCTTTGAATCCAAAAATTTTACTCCATTCGCTATGATTCAATTTTTCAAGACCAATCTTTTCTTCCGACAATCTTTGAAAATAAATTTTATTACTACCAAATGTTTCTGAAATTGTTTTTTTATTTTCTCCTATTCCTGATAAGCGTTTAAAATCCCAAGATGTCTCATTTGCATCCCATTCAATTCTACTTATTTCAACCAGCCTTTTCGCAATTGAGACAATTCTATCTTCGGATTTAATGCAAAAAGGCAAATCATCAATATTTCCAGCCTGAAAATTTAAGGTTGGATTTAATGCCATTAAAAATTGTTCTGCAGCATTACTGTTTAAAAAAGCCAAGGCGTATTCTAAAGAACATTGATTTGGGAATCCTGCCGATCCACCTGCATCAAACAATTCACCACCATAAGAAATCCTTGCAGAAAACTTTGAAGATGTTACTGCACTCCAATTAACATTTGGTTTAAAAATAAAGTCCAAATTAAAATTAGTTGCCCAAATTCTATCTTCTTTTGGATTCCTAAATGTCTGTAATATTAACCCGTCATTTTCCCAATTTACAACATAGGATTTATTGCCATACCATCTTTTAAAACCACCTCCCTTATTGTAAGGAAACCATTTCAAAGCGCTTTGCTTTGCAGATTCTCGTGAATGCCCAAACAGTCCTGATTTGCACACCGAAACTTCATGCCAAAAGCGGACATATTTTGAATTATCTGCAGTAACCATTCCTTTTCTTGTCTCGACACAATCTCCAAACTTACTAAAATTTCGAAATGCATCGAATATTTCTTTAGATATCCAATACGCTATTGGACTCCCCGGTATTTTCTTGAAATCCGAAGGCTTCGCCTCAAAATACCAACCACAGTTTTTGTTTTGAATGGCTTCAATACAAGCTTTTGCTTTTTCAGATTCATTTCCACCATCTATTAAGCGCAGAAAAACACCTTTTGATCCATCAACCTTTTGATTGAGACTTGTATAAGCAGTCGTCTGTACAATTTCACCGCTTATAGAATCAAATCCTCTTGGGCCTAGGTGAGCCATAGTGACCAAGGTTTGCTTCCCTATTAATCCCTCTCGCAATGCTTCGAAGCTGGAAAGAAACATCCAGCTTTGCATAGTTACAAATCCAACATAACTACATGGATGTCCAAGATTGAAACTTCTCTCCATAAAAATTGCGAATTTATCTGCTTTTGATTTTAGGTAATTCTCTTTTGCAAATTCCTTCATAATAAGATTCATTGCTTTTCCACCTAGGTAAGGAGGATTTGCAACTACTACATCATATTTTGCTGCCAAAATATTTGCCTGCTTCACCAATGCAGGGAAATGCTTCATGGCCCGCCAAACAAAATCATCATTTTTTTCAATTAAGCTCAATCTGGCCCCAATTGTTTCAAGCTTATTCGCAAGGGTTTGGGAAACCTGAATCAATGATCCAAATGTTTTGGAATTCTCAAACAATTCCACCAGTTCACCTAGGTCGAATTGGGAAATATTTCCCGGACCGATCCCGTCAATGTCTTGATTGATGGCAGTCACCAAATCCGCAGGTTTCAACCCCTTGCTTTCTACAAAGCAGGTAATGTTGGGCTGAACCATACTATCCAATATCCTGCGGTCATCCGCCCTCGCCTTCATCAGCAAGGCAAACATCGCCAATTGGGCAGCACGATCATCTATTTCAAAACCAAACAGATTCTTTTGAAGAATTAGGGATGGAATATCCTTGGTCCGATATCCCCGCTCTTGGTAAATTGCTTTGAATAGGTCATAAGCTTCCACCAAAATATGTCCTGAACCACAGGCAGGGTCCAGAAAAGTAATATCCTCCGGATTCAGGCTTTCAGGAGTAATCTCCTTCAGCTTTGCCTGAACCTCCGGCTCTTGCTCAGCCGGTTCAATGTAAAACTCCATTTGCCCACGGATGGACGATTCAGGATAAGTTGCCAACCATTTGCGGCCCAAGGTGTTATGCACCAAATAACGAACAATCCAATTGGGCGTGAATAGCTGTGTGGCCGCAGGAATGTCCTCGCTGGCTACAACGCTACCAATTACTTCATCTTTCTTTTCTGAAATGAAGTACTGATATAGCCAGCCAATGATTTCAACCTTTTCCCAATCCTCCTCTGCAATTCCATCTACCAGCTTCGTAATCAGGGAATCTGAATTCAGCAAGGCTTCAGGCAAGAGCAATTCTGTTTCATCATTGATTTCTTCAAACAGGAAAGGCATCGATGCATGTAACGCATTGCATTGCGCCAGCAACAATAGGCGATAAAGCTCGTTTTCCTTATTGCCTGCCAACTTCAGTTCAATGACCGTGTTCTTATCTAGCGTGGGCAGATCCAAATGCTCGGCATGTTCAAGGATTTCAGGAAATGACTTCCCTTCTGGATGGGAAAGTACCCTGTATCCGTGTTCCAAATACCCATGCAATTCCATGTAACGCAGAGCAACAAATCGGTTAAACCAACAATATGCAACCGCATCGATGGTCTGATTGAAACCAACCCGCTGAGTCCGCTCTTCTAAGCGGGTGCGTTTGTCGGCAATGGCCTTGGTGTATTCCCTGCCACCTATGACAACCACATCTCCTTTAACCGTCATTGGTTCAATTTTCTTAGCGGTGATGCCATAGAAAGCTGCACGGTCAGTCATCGCCTGAATGAAGTCACGGCGGGCTTGAGGGGCGTAATTCTTGAGAGCTGTACGGTTCATAATTATTCTTCGCTACCTCCGGTGACTGCTTTCACCTCGGCTAGTAAGTCACCAAATTTGGCGTAGTTCACCTTCACGCCATCATCCAAATCCAGCTTGATACGCTGGTCTGCATAGTTCTTAAGCTTTTCATCAAAAACCAACAGTTCAGCCTGCTGCTTCTTCAGATCATCCTGTTCCTTTTGGAATTTCTTGCGCTGGCTGGTGCTGGTGGCTTTCAGCTTGTCCGCTTCTAATTGCTCTATGCGCCCTGAAATCTTCCCTTGAAGGGGAATGACATATTCGGTGCGCATGCGGGACAAGGTGCCTTCGTTGTAACGATGCAAATACACCAAGGCTTGGAAGGCTTTTTGCTTACCGCTACTAAACAGCCAGTAGATGGGTCGGCGTTTATAAAGTTGGAGGTGATGCTTGTAAAAGCTTGTACTTAAATAATTGCGGATCACATTTCTTGCAGGCTCTTCGGGGGAACCACCAAGGCTCTCAGCAACAAACCTTAGATTTTCTTCCAAATGCTCTTTGGGCCATGCTACTGAAATGAACTGAATAAAGCGTTCTGTTGCATCATCAGGAATGCCCCAGTCTTGGTTCAGCAAGGGAACAATTCCGTCATCATCGGCTGGAAAAGTAGTGTATTGGTTTGGGTCAAAACCTTCATTGGAGGAATGGGCGTAAATCAAGGCTTCTTGGTCTAGACTGTACCTACCCATGACGCAGCCGATGGAATAAGAGATCAGGCGTTTGATTTCTTCCAGACGGTCAGGGTGGTAAAGGGTAATCTGTTCGTCTGAGACTTCCGGGGAGAGTTCATCTTGAAGACCATAGGCTTCGATGAATAGGCGGTTGTTTTCTTCTTCGAGTTGCTTCATCTGGGCAAAACGAGCAAGATATCCTTTGCATGCGGCTTCCAACGATTTTGGAAGCGTTTGGTCTAGCTGCTGGAGAACTGGTAGCTTTTGGAAATCCCATGAGGTTTCAAAGGAATCCCAATCCTTGCGGGCTATTTGGACCGCTTGCTGAACCCCCAAATCAATGGTTGGCTTAAAGGCAAGCACCTGTTTTTGCAAAATAGGCAAGACAGCAACATTGCCTACCTGAAAATTCATTGTCGGATTCAGCACCTTCATCATGCCAAACGCAACGCTGGAGCAGAGAAACCCGGCAACACATTCTCGCCATTCCTCTTGAGGAAATGCGGATGAACCTGCGACATCAAACAAAAAACCAGCGTCTGAACAGCGTACCGCAAAAAACGAAGAACTGATAAACGACCATGTGAGGGCTGGGCGGAAATAATAATTATGATTACGAACAACCGCTGGTGTAAAATTGCGGATCTCTACGCCATCATTTTCCCAATTGACTAGATATTGATTGTTGCCATACCAACGGCGATATTCACCTCCCTTGTTGTAGGGAAACCATTTCTTTCTTGACAATTGCGCTTCTTCTCTTGAACCC
>CAIWHS010000343.1 GCA_903912515.1 uncultured Planctomycetaceae bacterium | reverse complement strand
GGGGGCCACCGGGTTCTTCATGGCCCAATGTCTAGGCAAATTGGCACTAAAACCCCTTGGATTTTTTAACGGGCAAGACAATTATTTTGTCCCTGCCGGTGGCTGCGCCACAGTCTTGGCGGCCCAAATTTGCAAAGCTAAAAAAGAAGTCCTGCTGCTGGCTCCCTCGCTTCAATCCAAAGGTCTGCTAGAGGCTCTAGTGGGTGCCGCAGGGAGGGGAGTGGCCGTCGAGGTGTTATTGCCTCAAGGGGCCGAAAAAACCTCTGGGGCTGAAATTCAGGCTCTTATTGGGGCAGGAGGGTGCCCCTATATTGGACAAGAATCTCGGTTCATGTCCACCATGCTCCTCGTCGATCACAAAATTCTGGCTGTAGGTGGAGTCAATCAGAATAATCCGGGTGAACCCGGGGTGATCGAGCACCTCCATGTTTGGAAAGGTAATGCCGACCTAAATAGCAAGCACCGCGAACTGATCACCAACCACAAAGGCCAGGCACGCCCCTTGACCGAACCCAAGGCAATCGCGCCGCCCAAAACCGCCGCTGCGCCAGCTGCTCAAAATACGCCCTTCACTCAGCCTGCCCAGTCGGCAATTCCCGGCCTACCACCAGGCATCAATCCCAATGATCCCGGTGCCTTGCTTCAAGCCGCCAGGGAGGCTGCCGGCCGTGGTGATCAGGCAAGTGCCGCAGCGCTCTTAGAGGCTGCCAAACAGGCCAATCAGCGCATTCAAATGCCGGCCGGCGTTCGAGTTTCAGCCTGATTTATTAGGCCTTTCATGCATAGACTGAAAAGTCGGCTAAAAACATCGCGTCTTCTAGGGCTGCCCCGGACAAGTTTTGTTGTCCGGGGCTTACCTTTGGGGTTCTATAAATAAGGAACACACCCCCTCAGGAGCCTTAAAATATGAGCGACCTTGCACTGGCAGAGGAGACTCTCGACAAGGCTCTGAAGGATCCAGCCTTCAAAGAAGAGATTCAAAAGCTGCGCCAAACCGACAATGTCACCAATTGGCTTTACCTTGCTCGAGCATGGTTCTTGATTATTTTTGTTTTTGCAGGTGCGGTCCTCTTTTATCGCAACCACGCCGATTGGGGCCTCCATTGGGCTTGGTGTATCCCGGTTTATGTCCTTGCTGTCATTTGTATGGGTGCCAATCAGCACCAACTCACTGGCCTGGGCCACGAGGGCTCGCATTTTATTCTGTTCAAAAATCGTAAGCTAAACGAGATAGTTAGTGATATCTTCTGCATGTTTCCAATGTATAGCAATACCCACCTGTTCCGTTTGCAGCACCTGGCCCATCACCAGTTTGTCAACGACCCAGACCGCGATCCAGATCTCTTCCAAATGCGCAAAAGTGGCCACTGGCTGAATTTTCCAATCAGCAAACAGCGTTTTGCCACCTTTTTGCTCAGCCAGTTCTGGATTCCCAATGTCCTCAAGTTTGTTCTGGTAAGGGCACAGTTCAGTGCAACCGGGTCAGGCGATAGCCCCTACCTAAGGCCAGGTGTGGTTCCCAACTACACCGCAGTCAACCTGGGCATCGCCATGGTGTTTGGCAATGTCGCACTCATTGGCTTGGGTCTCTATGTGCCCATGCTGTTTCAGGGTCTGGATTGGGTTCGCTGGCTCGCCTTCTCCCCGGCAGTGTTGGCGGTTTTGGCCTGGCTCATTTTCCCCAATCTGCCCGCCAATTGCTTCACCGGTGCGCGTTTGCATCCGCCTATCACTCCCGCCATTTCCATGGCCATTCGTATCAGCGAGATCATGCTCATTTGGGGCGCCTTCACCCTGTGGGCAGTGCTGGGTGACTGGCGGGGGCCTATTTATTATGTAGCCCTCTGGGTGGTGCCCATTTTCACCTCTTTCAGTTCTTTCATGATGATGCGTCAGATTGTCCAGCACGGAAACGGTGGCCGGGGCTGGATATCAAACACCCGCGTTTTTGAGGTCAACCCGCTACTTCGCTACGCTGTCTTCCCCGTCGGAATGGACTACCACCTCCCGCATCACCTTTTCTCGTCTGTGCCCCACTACAGGTTGCACGGACTGCATGCCATGTTGTGCCGTTACCCTGAATATTTAAGGCACGCCGTCGAGGTACATGGCTATTTCGTCTCGCCTGAAAAAAAGAAGGTTCACCCAACCGTGGTCGATGTCTTGGGGCCCGAGTGGCGCCCGGGAAAACAACGGATTTACATCGACAATTCCGTGCTCGATGGCGTCGAAGTCGACGATAGGGATGCAATCCTTGCTGAAGGCAAAAAGCTGAGTTCCCAAACCAGTTGAATCAGGTCGTTTACCATCTAAAAACCAAAAATGGTCCAAGGAAACAAATCCCTTGGGCCATTTCCCATGATTTTGCGCATAATTGACAGTGGCTAAACGAGCCATGCACCATCAAAACCGAATGCGTTAGGTCAATTCAACCGACCAGTAGGCATTTTCCAAGAATGTTTTCCACGACTCATACTTCGAGTTGGTCAGTTTTTGATTAAGCATCGGGCTACGCTTCGGTTTTTCAGGCCTGCGAATCAAAGCCATACTAGCCTGTTTGGGCGTTCTGCCTCCCTTACGAACATTGCACGCCACACAGGCACACACAATGTTCTCCCACGAGCTGCCCCCGCCCTGACTTCGCGGCAACACATGGTCCAAACTCAGTTCGCTAGTCGGGAAACGCTTGCCGCAATACTGGCAAAGGTTTCCATCACGCGCAAAAATGTTACGACGGTTGAATTTGATCGCTTGCCGAGGCATGCGGTCAAACCCGATAAGACGAATCACACGCGGCACTTGAATCACGCTGCTCACGGTGCGAATCCAATCGTCATCCGCCTGGCTAAAGTGCCGAGATCGGTACTCGCTCACCTCACGCCATGTTTTAAAGTCATAGGTGGTAAACTGCCCATCTTCCGGATGGACAACCTCGGCAGCTTCTTTGCATAAAAGGGTAAAGGCCCTTTTGCACGAAACAACCTGCAGCGCCATAAAATGACGATTTAAAACTAAAACACTGGCTTCCAATGGACTCACAAGAGCGGTCATTCACGGTCCCCCAGCGATGCTGTGAGATCCGCTCCGCTAGCCGAACATGGCTTGGGGGGCCAAGACCGGCATTTGAAGCGGGCCATTTCATGGCCCGGGTGGGTTGCCTGATACCGCGGAAAAGGCCTCAAGGCGCGGAAACAATTCCCACCCGTATCCCGACCGAAGTTCTACCTTTATCATAACAGTTGGCCACTGGGGTGCGCAAGCAGGCGCCACTGATTAATCCTTTAAATAACCCCAAATTCCTTCCTTTTCACCCAATTCTCACAAGATGTAACAACAGCCTTCCCAGTCCTGTGCTTTATTGGAATTACAGTTGCATGAAATCTCCCAAGCCTGAAAAGGCAAACCCCAGCCAGCCAAAAATTTCCACTGCCGCCTTGGAAGAGCAGCGCTTGGCCGATTTTCTGGTCCGTCATTTGCTCATTGACAAGGATGAGGCTCACCTCGCTTCACCAAAAGGGGGGGACCCCCCAGGCCCGGCCCACCTGCTCCAAAGGCTGCGCCTTCGAGGCCTGATCACCACAAATCAGGCCCAAAGGCTCCTTGCCAGCCTCGACGATGTATTAGGACAAGGGATACCCGGTTACGAGTTGCTGGAAAGGATTGGCCAAGGCAGCACCTCTTTGGTTTTCAAGGCTCGCCAAACCGGCGCAGATCGTATGGTCGCCCTCAAGATCATGCCCAATCGGGCTGCCCGTCATGCTTCCGAGAGTGACATGTTCCTCGCTTTGGCCAAGAGCTGGGCCAAGCTTCGTCACCCCCGTCTGCTTCAAGTTCTCGATGCGGGCTCAACACCATTTCCCTACTGCGCTTTGGAATACCTTCCCGTCCCTTCCATGGACCGCGATCCAAGAGTGGTCAAACGCTCCAAACCAATGGGCGAGGCCGAGTTGGCGCGAATTGCAATCCAAACGGCCGAAGCACTGGCCTATTTGCAGAAAAAAGGGATTCTCCATCGGGATATCAAGCCCGCTAATCTATTCATGCTGGAAGAAGGCTCCATCTTGGTGGGCGATTTGGGCCTTGCTATCTGGGGCAAAACAGATCCTCACCGGGCCAGCGAGCAACGCCTCGCTTTGGGCACTCCCTACTACATGCCGCCCGAACAGATTACAAATGATCCGCCACTCGATGGCCGCGCCGACCTGTACGCCTTGGGCATTACTCTCTATCAGTTCGCTGCAGGCAAGGTGCCGTACCCAGGCGATAATCCTGATCAGGTTCACTCTCAGCACCTGGAGGCTCCGGTTCCCCAGATTGCTACAGTCCGCCCTGAGTTGTCCCAAGCCTTTTGCCAAGCTGTTGCCAAACTGATGGCAAAAGAGGTGGCAAACCGCCCCGCAAACGCCGAGGCCGTCATCGCCGCCTTCACCCGCATTGAGGCGAAATTAATTGTCGGATTCTGAAGATCCGCCAAACTTTAATTTAATCCAAGCTCCAATCCACAGGTGCTAATCCCCTTTGGGTCAGCCAGGAGTTGGCTTTCGAAAACGGTTTGGAACCAAAAAATCCGCGGTAAGCCGATAGAGGGGAAGGGTGCGCCGAGAAAATGGCCCCATGGGGTTCGCGCAAAATGGGCTCGGCTAGTTTCCGTGCCGGACCTCCCCAAAGGATGAATAACACGGGTTGGCTTTTGGCTGACACCGTTCGCAATAAACCCAACACCAACTTCTCCCACCCTTGGCCTGCATGCGATTGGGCCTCCCCAGAACGCACAGTAAGACAACTGTTCAAAAGCAGCACTCCCGATTGCGCCCACCTTTCTAAGCAACCGTCTTTCGGAGGCGGATTTCCTAAGTCCTCCCCCCACTCTTTCAAAATGTTGCGCAACGATGGCGGAAGTTTCACTTTTGGCTTCACAGAAAAGGCTAAACCATGGGCCTGACCAGGGCCGTGGTAGGGGTCTTGGCCCAAAATCACCACCCGCACCTGCTCAGGAGATGTAAGTTCAAGTGCCCGAAAACGGTCATGCTTGGCTGGCAAAATCAGGTGATTTGCTTCCTCATGAGTCAGAAAGCCTTCCAATTTGACCAAATCAGCAGCTTTCAAGCCAAATTCAGGGTGATTTCGCCATGTATTGGGAATCGATTGCAGAATTTTTGCCGACAATTGATGACTCCTGAACCCTTGGTTAGTAAACATGATAGCTGCTTGGTTTTGGCAATTTAGGCAGTCGTATCCAATTCCATCGGTTGGCAAAATCTGGTTTTTGCCCTACATTGAGACTTTCACGCTGTCCATCCTGCCCAAAACCAGTGAGATAGGGTTTTGAGATGGTCCCGCTCTATAGCGGGCTAAAGGTGCCAACCCCGGCGGTGCCTTCTGTTTCCAAAAAGCGTTCATCCGGGTTAGTTTTGAGGCGAGCATGAAGGAAATCGTTGTCGATAATTCCCGCGAAGCGGTCTACGAGCGTTCAGATTATCCCCTCGAAAAAATCCGTTCCATCCTCAAGGAGGAGACGGTTGCGGTGTTGGGCTACGGCGTGCAAGGCCGCGGCCAATCGCTCAACATGCGGGATAACGGTATTCCCGTTATCATCGGCCTTCGCAAAGGGGGCCGGTCTTGGGATCTCGCCATCAGCGACGGCTGGGTTCCGGGCAAAACCCTACTCAGTTATGAAGAGGCCGCTGAGAAGGCCACTGTCATCCAGTACCTGCTTTCCGATGCGGGCCAAAAAGAATTCTGGCCAAAGATCAAGCCTTATCTAACCAAAGGCAAAGCCCTTTATTTTTCACACGGTTTTAGCATCGTTTATGCTGACCAAACCGGCGTCGTCGCTCCCCAAGATGTCGATGTCATCTTGGTTGCACCCAAGGGATCAGGCACTTCGGTCCGCCGTCTGTTCCTTGAGGGCAAGGGTATCAACTCCAGCTTTGCCATCCACCAAGATGCCACAGGCCGTGCCGCCGAACGCGCTCGCGCATTGGGCTTCGCCATCGGCTCAGGCTACCTCTTCGAGACTACCTTCACCAAGGAGGTCTATAGTGATCTCACAGGTGAGCGTGGTGTTCTCATGGGTGCCATCTATGGCTTGTGGCTGGCCCAGTACGAGGTCCTGCGTGCTAACGGCCACTCCGCTTCCGAGGCCTTCAACGAGACCGTGGAAGAGGCAACACAAAGCCTTTACCCACTCATCGCCGAGAATGGCATGGATTGGATGTACGCCAACTGCTCAACCACCGCCCAGCGTGGTGCTTTGGACTGGTTCAAAAAGTTCCGCGATGCCAGCAAGCCGGTTTTCGAGGATCTTTACCACAGCGTTAAATCTGGCGAAGAAACCCGCCGGACGCTGGAGGTGAACAGCCGCACTGATTACCGTGAGCAACTGGAAAAGGAACTCGCCGAAATCCGCGACAGCGAGATGTGGCGCGCCGGCAAAGCCGTCCGTGCACTCCGCCCAGAAAACCAAGGCAAATAATGGCCTAACTGGCTCATTGTCAGGAATTCTTGGTAAACAAAAAGAAGGGGAGTTGGACCGGTTTGGTCTAACTCCCCTTCTGCTTTAATTTTTTGGCTTCGCAAAAATTCAATCAAAAAGGCGATCAGAAGGAACCAAGGCTGAAAGGGTCAAGCCTCCGTACCGTCCCATCTGCGCAGCCTATCCACACCGATCCGCTGTGTGGCACCGCCTCCAAGCTTGTGATAGGCGAACCCACCTGTCGCTCTTCGACCACAACGCAGATACTTGTGTCAATCAGCCGCACAAGTCCGTCCTCGCAACCGGCAGCCACGGCCGTGCCAGCTAGAATGAAACGGGCCGACCTAACAGGTATACGGGACTCAAGGAGCTGGGTGCAGTTCGCCCCACCGTCACGAACCAACAACCCTTGGCCACCTGCCAGCAAAAGATTGTGAGCCCGGTCAACGGCGAAGGTTTTCACAGGCCCCACTTGCAGCCCGATTTTGCCGCGAGCTATACATTTTTCAAGATCCCAAACTATAACATTGCCATCGCCACCCGCTGAAATCAGACGGCTCGACGAAAGGCTGGCAAAGCACAACACGCCACCCGGGTGCTTGCCAAGCAATTTGGAAGGTGCATTCGGATCACCAAGCGGGTACAGTCGAACCTCGCCATTTTCACAGCCTGTAATCAGGTGCCGCCCTTTCGGGTCAAAGCGCAGTGCCTGCACATTGGACTGAAACCCTGTCAGCTTGCGCACCTCGCGCCCGGTGGTTAAATCCCACAGGTGGATTCCCATGTCATCCACGAACAACCGACTTGACGCCCCTGCAAGCAGGTTGCCTTCCGGGTGAAAAGCGAGGCAATTCAACGCCCCTTCATTGCCGGAAATGGGCCGCCTTGGCCGGCCAGTTTCGGCATCCCATACTTTTACGGTCTCATCCAAGCCGCCAGTTGCCAGCAATTTCCCATCATCACTCAACACCAGCGCGCTCACAGCCGCACCATGGGCCCTGATATTCAGCGGGGGCAGTACTTTGATCGGTGCAGCCAGTGCCTTGCCTGACGATTCACCGTTGGGCAGTTGCACCGCCTTGCCTTGCAGGAAGGCACGAAGAGCCTCTGCCAATTCCGCCGGCTTTTGAAAACGATCCTCAGGTTTTTTGCGTAATAAACGATCAATAATTTGCGCAAGCGCCACAGGCACATCAGGCCTAATGGTCGATACTAGCGGCGCAGGAGTTGCCAAATGCTTGCGAAGCTTTTGTACGATAGTCCCCCCGGCAAATACCGGTTGACCTGCAAGAAGATAATAAAGCGTGGCTCCAAGACTATAGAGATCGCTTCGAGTATCCGCCTGCCTGGGATTCTCAGCTTGCTCAGGGGCCATGTAGTCAGGAGTGCCTAGAAATTCGCCCGCTTGGGTCAATTCGCCCAATTCGTCGGAGCTGTGGCTGTCTTCATCACCTTCCCCATCGCCGAGTATCCGGGCCAAACCCAAATCAAGGATTTTGATCGAACCGGCACTCGTGGTCGAAGGCAATGGTTTGGGCACTTCTTTCAGTCCCTTGACTGGAGAAGGGGTCACCATCAGGTTGCTGGGTTTGATGTCACGGTGGATCACGCCCTTGTCTGCGGCATGCTGAAGGGCATCGGCCGCCTGGACGATAAAGCTCACCGCCAGCTGAATAGGCAATGGTCCGGTCAATTTCACCAATCGGCTCAAATCTATTCCGTCTACATATTCCATGGTGAGAAACGCGACAGGCCCGGCAAGGTCTGTCTGAAACACCATCACAAAGTTGGGGTGGTGAAGCAGCGCGGCGGCCCGAACCTCCCGCCCAAATCGCTTCGTCGCTTCTCCGGCTTGCAAGCGCTCGGGAAGAATGACTTTAACTGCGACGATTCGGTTGAATCCGTGCTGGCGGGCCTTGTAAACCGCACCCATACCACCACGATTCAATTCCCTGAGCATGTCGTGGCCAGGGATCGAATATTCGGGTGATTCGAGAGGTTTGGCTTTTGAGCTGGAGGCGCCCGAAGAGCCGGAAACGCCCACCATGCTTTGCCGGGTTCCCGAAGGCGCAGACGAATCCTTGCTGGCCTCCTCGACGGGGCTAAGCGGTGCGCTGGGATCCGGTTGCTCGGGCATAATCTGACAAATCTCTTGAACAAAAAGTCGATCGAACGATCTTAAACCTATACGCTACACCCATGTCATTTAGACGCAGGGAGCCCTAAATTCGTTGGGTCTAACCCCGTCTGCCTTAATAATATAGCACGCTGATGAGTGGAAAATGAAGGAAAAACAAGCAAAAGACGCAGTTGTCAACCATTCCAGAGTTGGATTGCACCGGGATGCCTCCAGCCCTGTCCGTTGGATCATGCCCCACCTCAATGTCGAGGCATTGGCCCGGCAAATAGGCGAATGGCTTCACGAAGGCACTGTTAGCGCCCATCATCCAGCGCATCTTCTTCAATTTGCCAGCGTTGATCATAATACAGGGCCCCAGTTGCGCACCGTGGTTCTGCGCTCATCGGAACCTGCTGCCCATTGGGTTCGGTTTCACACAGATATACGAAGCCCAAAAGTTGAAGAGGTACGCAGACAGCCGCGGGTAGCTCTACTTGGCTACGATCCCAATCTTCGACTTCAGGTAAGAATGGACGCAATTGCCGCAGTTCACCACAAAGATTCACTCGCAAAGCAGGGCTGGGAGCGAACCCCGCCCCATTCACGGGCTTCTTACGCTTCCAAAAGGGTGCCAGGGGAGGCCCTTAAGCAAGATGTGGTGCACCATGCGCACGCGCCAATTCACGATTTGGAAGACCCAGCGTATAATAATTATGCCGTCATACATTGCGCTATCGAGGTTATAGATCTACTAGAGCTTGATTCCGACGGCCATCGTCGCGGCACATTGGTTCGGGCTGGGGGCGAATGGTGCTGGCAGCCTGTGGCTCCGTAAGCCTTTTAATATTTGCTGCTTATGCCGCCTCTTTTTGATTTCTAAACGGTTGGATCTTGTTTAGCATTCGAATTAGAAGATTGCGGGTTGCTTGAGGGTCGGTGGTGTCTAAGGCATCATCAATCCTGAATCGCTGGGATCCGGCTTGCAAGATATCACCAGGTATCAAGTTGGCGTGCTTTATTTTTTCCCCATTCAAAAAAGTACCATTCCTGCTTCCTAGGTCTTCCACACGCCATTGGCTTCCCTGCTGATTCAATTTGCAATGAAGACGGCTGGCTTTGGGATCCGTCAAAACTAAGTCTGTTTCAGCATCCCTGCCAATAAAAATACTCTCACCAATCTTGGGAGCAGAGACCGACAGCCTGGTTCCCTGCTGCAAATCAACCAAAACCAAGTCGCCCGAACTGCCTGTGAAATGGGTGGTTGGGCATGCATCAGGCTCAATTGGGGTGGGCATGGTTGGCCCCTTTCACAGTAAGTTCGCTTCAAAAAGCTTTGCTGAAACGAGAAAAGTGCGCCGTGTCGAAAGGTTCGGCGGGAAAACACAGTTTTCTTCAAAAAAAATCAATGGGAATTCTGTTCTTGTTAGCTTTATCGAGATTAGCTAATTTGCGGACTATGAGATAAATGCGTAGTTTTGACGATTTTATGGCAAGATAAGTAATTTATTGGCTATTTGTGAAACTTTGACTGATGGTGTTTGTGGGAGGCTCTGGCAATATGCATAGGAAGGTCAGACTTAGTTGTTTGGCTAGCGTGGGAAAACTTCTAGCAGGGGAGTTTGAAATGAATTGGGGAACCCTTCGGTTCCTAGGCATCCTAGCGTTGGGATGTTTGGGACTGAGTAAACAAGTGCAAGCATCGCATTGCGGTGCATGCCAATACCCGGCGGCAGTCGTGGCGGTTGAGCAATGCTCTCCCGTTCGCTACCGGGTATGCCAGCGAGTGGTAGCGGAAGAAGTTCCGGTTACCTCCTACAAAGCGGTCTACGACACGGTCTTGAAAGAGGAGAAGTACAGCATTCTCCGGCCCGTGACCGAAACCCAGATCCGCGAGCACCGCTACATGGTGGCTCGCCCGGTGATCGAATACCAAGATGAGGTAGTGCGTCAAACGGTTTGCCGTCCCGTTTATGAGCAGCATGTTCGTCAGCACACCATCACGGTGAACCGACCGGAAGTGCAGTGCTACCAGGTACCAGTCACCACCACCAAGTACGATCCGGTTTACGAACAGCATGTGCGGAACATTCCGTACACAGTGGCCCGACCTGAGTACTACGAGACCAGCCATCAAGTTCCCTACACAACCTGCCATCCGATTTATGAGCAGCATGTTCGGAACATTCCGTACACGGTCTCCCGTCCGGAGTACTACTTCACGGAGCACCAGGTTCCCTACACGACCTGCCATCCGGTCTACCAACAGCATGTGCGGAACATTCCATACACGGTTTGTCGCCCGGAGTACTACTACACCGAGCACCTGGTTCCTTACACGACCTGCCACCCGGTCTACCAGCAACATGTGCGGAACATTCCGTACACGGTTTGCCGACCGGAGTATTACTACACCGAGCACCAGGTTCCTTACACAACCTGCCACCCGGTGTATGAACAGCATGTGCGCAATGAGTACTACACGACCTGCCGTCCGGTGTACGAGACCTACCAGGTTCCCGTGACCCGCACTTATTGCGAGCCGGTTTACGAGCAGCATAAGGTGATGGTGCCTTACACGGTGCAAAAGCCGGTTCACTGGCAGACCGCTGAAGAAGTCCGCACCATTGTCATGCGTCCGGTTTACGAGCAGCATGTGCGTAAGGTGCAGGAAATGCGCTACCACCAAGTTTCCGAAAAGAGACAAATGGAGGTTCGCAGCACGGTGATGGAACCGGTTCAAACCGTCCGCACCGAAAAGGTCTGCACCGGTTCGTGGCGCACCGAGCAGGAATTTGTCGAAGGCCCGGTTGTCACCCGCAAGATGCGCACACCAGGCCGCTGCGTTTTTGATCCTTGCTCCTGCCGGACAATTTATGTTCCTGGCGAGTGCGTGTGCGAGCAAGTTCAGCTTCCGGGCCGGACCGTCTGCCGCAAGATTTGGGAACCCCGTCAGGAAGAGCGGGAAGTTGTGGAGTGCCGCATGGTGCCCCGCGAGGTTTGCAAAGTGGTCGAATACACCACCTGCAAGCTGGTTCCCGAGTGTGTGGAAAAGGAAATTCCCTACACAGTTTGCAAGATGGTTCCCGAAGAAAAGGTCGAGCAGGTTGTTCGCAACCACTGCCGCATGGAAACGGAATGCCATCAGCGCGAGCAGTGCTACACCACTTGCAAAATGGTGCCTCGTCAGGAGACCCACATGGTCAACTGCACCAAGGTTCGTACGGAGACCGAGCAGCACTGCCGCCAGGTCCCTTACACCACCTGCAAGATGGTTCAGCAGCAGAACTTCCGCACTGTGCGTCAACAACATTGCCGCATGCATTATGACCAGCACTGCCGTCAGGAGACCTACACCACCTGTAAGATGGTGCAACAGCAGCACTCCCGGACCGTGCGTCAGCAACACTGTCGCATGCGCACCGAGCAGCACTGCCGTCAGGAGACCTACACCACCTGCAAGATGGTGCAGCAACAGCATGTGCGCGTTGTGAAGCAACAGCACTGCCGCATGCGTTACGAGCAGCACTGCCGTCAGGAGAATTACACCACCTGCAAGATGGTGCCCCGTCAGGAGACCCACATGGTCAACTGCCAAAAGACTGTGATGATTCCTGAGCAGAGGGTCATTAGCGAGCCATATACCGTCTGCAAGATGGTGTCTGAGGAGCAGTGCCACACGGTTCGGAAACCTGTCTGCCGGATGGAGTATGAGGAAAAGGTTTGCCAAGTTCCCCACATCACCTGCAAGATGGTGGTGGAAGAATGTGTGCGCCAAGTTCCTGTCACCACCTGCCGGATGGAAGCTTGCCATAGCACCCGCACCTGCTGCAGGGTGGAAAAGTATCTTGAGCCGGTTTGCTGCGAGCCAGTGGAGTGCGAGATTCCCTGCGTTCCTGTGAGCCGCCATCACTTGGGTGACTGCCTGAGCATCTGGCGTCGCT
>CAIWHS010000342.1 GCA_903912515.1 uncultured Planctomycetaceae bacterium | reverse complement strand
CCCTGACCGCTGGAGATGATGCTGTTGGCGGTGAAGCCGTCCGCGAGTGAGCCCGCCGCACATCCCAGTAGTCCGCCGATAAAAGCCAAAATCAGGGCCTCACACAGGAATGCTGCCAATACCTGAAACCCTGAATACCCAAGGATTCGCAACACACCGATGTCCTTCATGCGCTGACTGATCGCAGCAAACATCGTGTTCATCAACCCAAGCACGCCACCCACGGTGACAATTGCTGCAACAAAGGAGATTGCGTATAGAAACTGCTTGTTGGTGCTGTTCAGGCTCGAATAGTATTCTTCTTCAGTTTGCGCGCGGACGGCCGCCTTTTTAAAGTCGTCACGCAACTCCCGGCTCAGGCTGGCTGCCTCCTGGGCGCCTTGGGTCCGCAATACCACCGTGGAAAAGCTGTTTTTTCCAAATTTGCGGCCCACCAAAGATTGCTTCGCCCAGATCTCCGAATCAAAGGTCGAACCCGATGTCGAGGAAATCCCAGCCACCACAAAGGGCTGGACACTATCTCCAAGATAAAACAGGTCCCCTTCCACCAACGAGGGCTTGTCCACATCCTCGCCTAGGGTCCGCGCGATCCCCTCACCCAGGATTGCCTCGACCGCCGTGCGTTCAGAACCATTCAGATTGATGGTTCTCACGCCCGCTTCGGAGAATACTTTCCCAGCCAGCAATTCAAAACCATGTACTTTGAGGGAGGTTTCCGGACTGTCTATCCCCCGCACCTGCAGAAATCGCCTTGCCCTTTCCAGCACCCGGATCGCGTCGACCGAAAACTGGCCTTCCCCAGCTTTCCCGTCCCGCATGTACCCAAGTGTGATCATCCCCGACTGCTTGCCCATCATCACCCGGCGCAGCTCATCATGACTCGTCACCGGCCAGTCATTGTATTTCGTGACCTCGTCACCTGCCATCAAACCGGCGCTCTCCATCGGCCCCTTGGCCCTGCTCATGGCCGCTAGCGGGGAAAACGGGTCCGAGGCCACCGCCGCCAAAGCCTCAAAAAACGAGGCTTTCGGCAATTCCACAACCCGCAACGAATCCGAGGCGAATTTACAACCAAATTTCCGACTGTTCACCACTGCGTCCGGAAGCGGCTGGTTCACAACCACATACACTTCCCAACTCGCAAGCGGCTTCCGGTCCGCCGTGCTTTCATCACGCAACACCAAAGGCAGTCGCTCCACATCGCTAATATCGCTATACCCAAGATTGCTGAAAAGCTCGTCAGTCGAACCTTCAGACATCACAATCACATTCCCAGGAATGCTGCTCCCTTCCGTCAAAGCCTCAAGCCCGCGTACAAACGCCAGCATCACCACCACAATCCCAACCTGCATGATGAATGCGGCCAAAAGCATCAAGGTGATAGGCCAGCGAACAACCAAGTTCCTGGCGTTGTAGCGCGACAGAATCTTGCCCAACCACCCAAGTTGCGGCACAACAACGGCTATGAACAGGACCGTCAGTCCCACCACGCCCAAAAGTGCCAGACTCTGCAACATGTTGACCACCCGGCTAAATGTCTCAAGGATCAATCAACGCCATCCCAAACTACGATGTCCTGGAAAACACTTCCGAAACTTTGATTCGACAAGCCGAAAGGCTAGGGGTCAGGCTACCCGCAAGCGCGGTACCCAATCCCATCAATGGCCCCCACCAAAGTGCTTCCTCCGGAACCATGAAGGTGGGAAAAAACGCGATTGGAAATTTGAACCCACCCAGGTAACCGTTGATGAACCAAAGCGTAACCCCGCTACTCGCCATCCCGCACAGCCCGCCTACCAGCAGGGCCTCACCCAAAATCAAAATCAATACCTGCGAAGGCCCAAACCCAAGCACCTTCAACACCGCGATTTCCTTGCGCCTTTCCCTTACGCCAATACTGATTGCCATCGCGATAATCAAAGACATAGTTATCAGGATAAAAGGCACCAAAATCCACCGCATGCCCCACAGCATGTCCTTGTATGCGTCCAAAAAACTTGCCACGCCAGACGAAGCTGTTTCAACCTTCACCGAAGGGCTTTTGAATTCGCTCGAGGTGGTAATCTGCCGCTCCACCGCCTGGAAAGCCTTGGTGTCCGGCACACGCAACCAAACCAGATTCAAAGACTTGTTGGCCATTGGATGCGGTTTACGGTTCTTCCGTTCGTAATCATCCAGCGCCCGGTTCAGCCGCTCCCTGGGCATGACAGCCGCCTGTTCATATCGGCCTTCAGGAAGTTCGCAAATGATCTCACATTCAATATCAATATCTTTGTAATTAAGGCTGGTGACTTTGATTCGCTCCCCAACCTTCTTGTTCAGTTGCCTCAGCTTGTTCGCCCCAACCATCACCTTGTTGAAATCTGATTCCATCGCTTTGATCGCCGCCTCAACCTCTGTCTTCTTCTCAGCGGTGAGTTCGTCAATCCCGTCCATCATCGTTAGAAATCGGTCAGGTTCCATCACAAAGAAAAACAGGCTGTTTTCTGTTGTCCGGTTGGCCGGGTCCAGCGTCCCACCGTAAAAAGCCCAAGTCATGCTGTCCTGCTTGGGGTCTATCGAGTAATCACCCTCTTCCTTCGTAGCCCCCTCGGTCAAACGCGTCGCATACGCATACGGCATCTGGCTGGGAACTTGCCACCGCTCCGTCACAATCGCCTTGAGATTACTGGCTTTCTCCGAGGTCACCAGATTGAGAAACGAAAGCACCGTCCAGACCAGCGTCACAACCAACACCAGCACCATGGTTGCCACACCGGTAAGCAATGTGCGAATTTTGTTGCGCCAAAGATTGCGCATAATGAACGACATATAAAACCAGACCCGTGGCAAAAACAGCAAGGCGGTCACGAAAAAAAACAAAGCGGCAAATTGGACAAGGGTTGTCTCAAGGGCGTGGCGCGGAGTGTCCACCAGTCCCAAAAATCGACCATCCAAATCTTCCCAGTTCATTGGCTTTCCCTGATTGCAATTCGTGCCACGGCCCTTCGCACAAACTCACACCGCCTCCAGAATCTGAAGCGACTCGGCACGGTTATTGAATGTTTCTTGGGCTAAACGCCCTTTCTCCAAATGCAGACAACGCTCCGCCGCCAAAGCGGCCTTAGGATCGTGCGTCACCATGATGATGGTTTTGTTCAAGCCAGTTTGCAGCTCAATCAATAGCCTCAGAATCTCACCAGCGCTTTTCGAATCAAGGTCACCAGTTGGTTCGTCAGCGACAATCAATGTGGGGTCCGTGACTATAGCTCGCGCGATTCCAACACGCTGCTGTTGACCGCCTGACAACTGACCAGGACGGTGGTGATTGCGGTCAGATAGTCCTACCAATTCGAGCGCAGTCATCACTCGCTGACGCCGTTCCGATGAACTCATCGGCAACAACAAAAGGGGAAGTTCAACATTCTCATACGCGTTTAACACCGGCAGCAAATGGTAAAACTGAAAAATAAATCCGACATGGCGTGTTCTCCATTTAGCAAGCTTGCCTTCCGACATCGTGCTGATGTCAATATCGCCCACTCGGATAATCCCGCTAGTAGGCGAATCCAAACCGGCAATCAAGTTAAGCAGCGTGGTTTTTCCCGAACCTGAAGGCCCCATCAAAGCCAAAAATTGCCCCTCCGGAACCTCAAGGCTAAGGTCATCAAGCACTCGAATCTGCTCGGATCCCCTGCTAAATGTTTTTGTCAGTTTCCGTATTTCAACAATTGAAGCCATCTCATCACCTGCATGCGGAATTTTCCAAGACTTTGACCACATAGCTCATTTCAAGGCGTTCCAGAATCCTTGGCCTTTGCCACCGGAACCTGAAAGGGTGTTTTGTTGTCGCTCTTCACCTTGGCCTGCTCCTCCTGATAGGCACTTCGAATGCTGGAAGGTATTTCGCGATTAAAAAAAGTCACCATGGCCCCCATGTCAGGTTTCAGAAAAACCCCTTGCTCATCTTTGGGAACAACAATCCGAACCCGAACAGGAACCGCACCTTTGCTTCGGTTGGCAGTGGGCATAATCCTGCTCACATAGGCCGCGTAGCCTTTGGGATGGATTGCAAGAAAGCGTTTGCTGGACTGCCATGCTTCAGGAAGAACCAAGCATTCCTGATACAGAAAAAGCTTACTGATGTCCCTTTCTTGAATGTCCAATTCCACTTCGACATCCCGCAGATCCGCCAATTCACAAATGGAAAAAGATCCATTAAATGCTGCAGGATTCACCATGTTATTTTCCTCAGCTTTTTTGGTGAGTATCATCCCACCAATGGGAGCCAAGATTGTGCAGTTCTCAAGCCGCCACTTGGATTTTGACAATTCTGCTTCAAGCTGAAGCACCTCGGAACGGGCGGCATCGATACGCTCCTTGCGGGGCCCCTTGCGGATCAGGTCAAACGCCGATTCAAGACGCTTCACCTTTTGCTGCATGGCTTCGTAACCGTATTGGGATGTTTCCAGCTCACGGACTGAAACGGAGGCTGAGTCACTCAGCCTTTTGGTTCGTACCAGATCCAGCTCCATTTGCTTGAGCTGGCGCTGCGCCTCGCGCAGCTCCAATTCTGACTGCTCTTTTTCCTCGGGACGGGCACCAACCTGAAGTTCTTGTAGCCTGAATTTCGCTGCCCCCAAAAAGTTCTCGGCTTTGGCAACATCGGCTTGGTAGTCTACTTTTTCAATTTCGGCAAGCAATGTACCCTTCTCAACAATATCCCCCTCACGGATATTCAATTTTGTCAGCATTCCACCAACTTTAGGGGTGACCAAAATCAAATGAACCGGAATCACGTATCCCTTGGATTCAAGTGCCACCTGTTCGGTTGGTGCAGGCTCGGGTGTTGCGGTGGACTGTTTCGAATTTTCTCCACCTAATTTTGTGGAATCCTTGTTTTTTGCCATGGCAGTTTTGGAACTTTGGGCCGACTCCCGAGGTTCACTGCTTTCCAAGTTCATACCAGGTGAGCGGAATGCTTTGTAACCCAAAAGGATCGATGTGCCGGTGGTAGCCATTGCCAAGCACCAGCCAATAGAAGCCAATAATAAAACCTTGTTGGAAGGCTTTTTGGCTCCAGCCCCGTCATCAATCCGCAAGGATCGGACTTTTTCGCGCATTGAGGCCATTGGTTGCATTCCAGCCACGGGCACGGACTCCGAGCTATGTTCAATTAAGGGAGATCGGGCCGGGTTACCCTGCACAGGCATATCATTGGGGCTCATAAAGCGACCTCCCCCAAGCAACACAAAAGTCTAGAAAAACTGCCAGTTCAAAGCTATTGAAATGCTTTTCCTGACCAAAACACAGCCAAATAGGGCCACGAAAACCCTTTTACCAAAATGAAAATGAATCAAGCTGGGCAATCAAAAAAGTTGATTACAAGCTTAGATATAAGAACATTGGCCATTATTATCTTAGTCTGATCGGTCTAGAATATTCAATTCAAAAACCGGCAGATATTTTTGCCCAAATTCTCAAAACAGCAGCATAATTGTTAAATATATCAAGATATTCAAATATTACTAAATGCAGCCAAACTCAAGGCAAACATTTCCTACTTGAATTTGATCGCCTATTTTTAATTGTTTTTTATCACCTGGATAAACGCGAATGGAGTTCAGATAAGTTCCGTTACTGCTGTTTAAATCTTCCAGAAACAATTGATCGTAATCTTTAGTTATCAAAGCATGCCTTCGCGAAACCCAAATACGGCTAGGGTCTTCCTGATTGGTTAAATCGATGACCACGCCGGGCCCTTCCGTCCTGCCGATAATCCATTCTTGAATAGCTTTATCAAGAGGGTATTTTGCCTCGGTCTGTGTCCCCCGAACCACCACCAAAAATTGTTCCTTACCCGACAATTCGGGCACCTTGCCAAGGTTTTGCAATTGCCTGTTTTTCTCAAGGATATTTGCCAAATCCGGCTCAAGAACCCCCTCCATGGTTGGTGAGAATCCCGCGGCATTTAAATCCTTGCAAAATTCACACACCAGAGCAGAAACTGCTTTTTTTCTCCCACAACTGGCGCAAATGTTCATTTCTATTCCACACAACTCATCTTGATAGTTTTTTAAAGACAAAGGAATTTTAACTAGGATCTTTTTCGGAATTGGACCTTCCACGAATTCTTGGTGAGTAAGAAACGAAAGTGCCTCCACCAAAACAGCCAATTATTTCCAGTTCGTGGCTTGCCTTAATAACTGTCAGCTCTGCTTTCTTGCCAGAAAACAAACCCCATTCCTCCATACCCAGCAAATTGCGAATGTTGGTTGACCCCATCTTCCAACATTCTTTCATATTGCAGAGAACCTGCAGGTTCATTTTCATCATGCAGGTATCCAACCAAGAACTTGACCCGGCAAGGTAGTTGGTTTCATTAACCGTCAGCTTGCCATTAGGCCAAACCCTAACCCTTGAATTCCACAACTCATAGATCCCGGGTTCGGCACCGGCCAAAGGCCCGGTGTCGGCAGTTAAAATAGTTCTAATTGAGGTTTTGCAACGCCCGGCAACTTTTAGCATAGCATCTGGCAAATGGTGACCATCAGCGATTAGACTCAAAAATAACCGATCATCGGCTAAAGCTGGCCACAAAGGATTGTGATGACGGTCAATTTTGTTAGCGATTCCATTACCCCAATGGGTGAACAAGGTTGCCCCCGCATCCATTGCCCGAGCCAAATCATCCCATGTGGCGTTCGTGTGGCCCAACGCAACGACAACTTTATCCCTAACCATCTGAGGAATAAGTAAAAGGTTGCCCTCAATCTCTGGAGCGATAGTAACCATTTTCACCAAACCACCAGTAATCTCTTGAGCTGATTCGTATTCGGATATTCCCCAGGGCCGAACCGATTCAACTGGATGAGCTCCCCTGAATCCATCGATTGGACTTATGCCTGGCCCTTCCAAATGAAAACCGGGAACAGATGCAGCAACTTCAGTGTTGCTATCACGCCATTTAGTCAATGCCTTGAGACAATCACGCAAGTTATTCACACTGGTGGTAATAACAGTGGGCAGCAGACCGGAAACCCCATGCCTCCAAGCCTCATTGATAACCTGATCGTAAGCCTCCGCACCTTGGGGGTCTGTGAATGAAACCTTCATGGCCCCATTAATTTGGGGATCAAATAACGGTGGAAAAATATGGCAGTTGCGAATTGTCGCATTTTCAAATTTAAATGGATCGTCTTGAATTTTTGAAATAAACCCATCCGAAACATAAACTTGGACTTCGCATCCTTCACCAAACAATTTTCCCTGAATAATCATGGCTGAAATCTTTCGTAGCCCAATCCGGTCAATTGCCGAAGCCTCTCTATTGCTTCCTCCGAGGTGGTAATCAGGTTTTGCTCTGATTCAGAAGCAAAATTACCCCCCAAATCGAGCATAGATTTATCCACCCAGGGTTTTTCAACCCTATTTCCACGGTAGGCAATTACAATGGCGCGAAGAACCCTATGCGAAAGGTCGATTTGTCCCTCATTGAATAACCTTTTCGCACATAGATAAGCCCACTCAGCTTCGGATCGTATATCTGCAGAATTAGCTCTGGATAGTGCCGTTATTGCCAGGCAATTTTGTTCGTACATGGCGCGATATTTTTCAAACCCTTCTTGTGGCTTTGGGCCGGCCGGTTTTTGAGACAAAGGCTCTAGAAATTCAACCCAACCCTTTTCAATATCGTGGAGATCGGTCGATGCCATCAACTGAATACCCTGATCAAGGATTTTTTGCGGGTCAGCAGGCCAAAGCACCCATGTGAGTGCCACACACACCAATCCCAGCATAGGGCCAACCACCCATGGGGTTCGCATCATCCTGGACCAAATACCACCGCGAATTTGTTCTTCCAAATGGGCCCGGACTACCCGACTGACAAAAGTTGCCGGCCCCTCCCCCTGTTTTGGAAGTTCATACTCTGACATTTGCGAACTTGCTGGAGCCAGCCTGCGACCATCTGACTGGGCCAATTGGTCCTTCCGGGCTATAACTTGCAATCTTCTAGCAACGAGCCCAGCATCCGGTGGTCTAGCAGCGGGGTCTTTTGCCAGCAATTCATCCACCAATTTTTCCAATTCAAATGGAATGAGATCTACCAGTCGGCCCAGTTTTTCATGCTGGCCAAAACGCTGTTTGTGAAGAACTTCGGCCAAATGGCCCCGGAAAGGAAATTGTCCTGAAATGAGAGTGTAGATCACTACCCCAAGGCTGTATAAATCACTCCTTTTTGTGGCGGGTTTACCAGCCACTTGTTCAGGCGCGATAGTTTCTGCCGTACCGACCAGACCCCCTGTTGCAGTTAACCTTCTGCTTGCAAACAAACTTGCCACCCCGAAATCAGTCAACTTTACTTGGGGGCTATCAGGCCATCCTTTTACCAGAATGTTGGAAGGCTTGAGGTCTCTATGAATTACCCCACGGTCGTGAGCATGCTTCAAAGGTAGGCATATTTGAATGGCCAGAGCCACCGTTTCTTCCCATGGCAATGCGCCTCGAGCCTGAAGGACCTCCTGCAGGCTGCACCCCTCAACAAACTCCATTGCAAAGCCGAGATTTTCCCTGGAATCGGTTGATTCGAGGAATGTGACTATTCCCGGGTGGGACAACCTGCCAAGAATTTCCATTTCACGCTGGAAGCGCAAGGCAATGCCGGGCTCTAGGCCCAGGCTGGATGGGAGAATTTTGATTGCCGCCTGATCAGGAAAACCATCAGGGGGAGTATCTTCACGCCTTTGGGCTAACCACACTTGCCCCATGCCCCCCCGCCCGATTTCACGGGTGAGTCGCCACCGGCCCAAGATTCGGTCCTCCTCGGCCATTCAAAACACCCTCCCAAAGGCTTGGTTGCTAACCTATAATTCCTTTAGTGACCAAAAACCTGAGCTTATAACTAGACATTACAGTTCTTTTAAAGGTAGTTAACAGTGCTTCCCGAGACATCCACAGCCCTTTTACTGATCGCCCACGGCAGCCGAAGCGCTGCAGCCAACCAAGATTTAGCCACCATGGCCGAGTCACTCCGATTGGAAGGATTTTCCAAAGTCGAGATTTCGTATTTAGAACTGGCCCCACCAAACATTTTAGAAGGTGGCTCCGCCTGCTTGACGCCCGGAATCACCACGGTGCTGATGCTACCCTATTTCCTTTCTGCCGGAATCCATGTTCAACGGGATTTGGAGGAAGCCCGGGTGGCGCTAGCGCAAGCGAATCCGGAAATTCAATTCCTGCTTGCCAAACCCTTGGGGCCTCATCCGGAACTGCTTCAATTGCTTAAATGGCGAGGCATGGAAGCTTTGAAAAATGCTGTTAAGACCTAAATATGAAGAGTTTTAGCCAAGTCATATATTTCAGCTGCTTCTAATTTAAGGCTATTTTTTTCGAACAGACTAGCTAAACACGCTCTATGCAACTTTATTTTGAAACCGCCCACTCCCAACGCACCGTAGCAGAGGACCCCAAATTTCTCTTTTGCCTTGTCCAATGGCTCAACTCCTTCCAATCCCAACGGGGGAACCCCATTGAGGTCAATCAAAACCCTAATCCCGCCTAATGCAGCCATTTTTTGAACTGCGGTGAAACGGGCTCCTGCTGCACCACATGCCACTATTAGCGAACAACCCTTGGAAGCCTCCAACAAAGAATCCTCCGAACCGATTTCCAACGGAGTTGGGCAAGTTCCCTGGTTCCCAATTTTGTGACCTATTACCTTGGCTATAGATTGAGCCTTGGACAAGGATCTTGAACCAAGGCAAACTTTAGCCCCTTCCCGGGCAAGGATAAGGGCCACGCGGGCCCCCACTGGGCCGGTTCCACCCAAAACCAATGCAGTGGTTTCGGCCAAGTTCAAATGTGATCCAGCCATGCGGATTGCTGCGGCGGCGGTTGTATTGCAACCATTTGCGTCAAGCATTGTGGACACTTGAAGTCCATAATCAGGAATCATGGATCTGTGGACCTCGGCCAAAAGCGCCTCGGCCTGTTCAACATTGGAACCACCTACAAAAATCGCGGTTTTGGCAAGGTCCTTAGGAGATCGTGTAAAAATGCAGCCATGAACCAAAGTCTGGACCTGATCGGGCCGCACATTATCATGGGCGAATAGGACCTCGGCCCCTGAATCAATTGCCACAACCCTATCAAAAACGCTGGATTGCTCATCTGAATCCAGCATTAAAAGAATGGACCGTTTGCTCATTACCAAGGTTCCTTGACGGCTGCTTTAAAAAATCAAACCAAAATAAAAAAACAAGACAGAGGCCTGATTCGGCGCCTGCCTTGTCAATTCTGATTATTCATGTCCCATCGCCGGGCACCCCATTAGGGTGAAGGATTTGGAACATGTACCCAAATCACTTAGGAGAGTACGGGTGTTTGACGGTAGATTTAGTTGCGGTGACTTCGGTCACGGCAGGCTCGTTTTTCATTGCGCGAGCAATGGCAAGCTTGGTTGCGTCGTAGTTGTATTGAAAAATCTTGTTGTCATCGGCAGCGGCTGGATGGATGAAAACGCCGCAAACCACAACCAACTCTTCTGCTTGATTGGAAGGAATGATGCCTTCGGCGGCGCTGTCTGCCACCGCGCGGGCGACTGCAGCTTGGGCGGGGCCAAACATTTGTACAGCCTGTTTCATGCCCTTGATGGTCACCTTGGTGATCATTACGGTAGCGGGCTTGCAGAGGAGGTTAGGCGCTACCACAGCCAACAGGGAGGAATGGCCTGCCGATTGATTTGCCAAGGCGTTGGCGAAAGCCACGCCTACAGGGCCACTCTTGCTGCCAATCAAAAGGTCGATGTGAGCGATTTCATTGCCGTCACCAACCAAAGCTTCGCCGATAAACATGGACATAGGAGGATACCCTCTTTGAATTTCTGGGAGCCTAACGCCTGAACAAAAGACTCTCTTGCCAAGCAAAGGATGAGGTTACAAGCTTGAGGGCCAATTGGCCAGCACCTGTTTATCAGTCCGGCCGGCAACAATCCAACACCTTGTATTTTTTGACAAAAAAGTTATGCTTTTCAGTGGAAAATTGGAATTCTTGGCTTTGCCATAACTTTGAAAATCCGCAGCAAATTCTTATCTGCACGGATCATATGAGTTGTCTAAGCCGACACATCTTCTTGAGGTTTTCTGCCCATGTCACAGCCTGCCTTCACAGCCACAAAAATGCTTAGCCTGGGACTTACCCCTGGCAAATTGAGGGGCTTACAAAGGATTAGCAACCCTAACGGCACGCTTACGATGGTTGCTACCGATCAAAACAGCTCAATGATTGCGATGATCAAGGACAGCCTGAAGAAGAAAGGTGAGGATAGGGAACCAACTTTCCAAGAGATAGTTGAAGCCAAAATTGTGCTTGCATCAACTATCACTCGCCACTCGTCAGCCGTCCTTGTAGACGGCTATTATGGTGTCTGGAACTCAATGGTTAGCTATGCCGTTCCAAGAGATGTGGGCATATTGGTTCGTGTGGAAAAATCTGGTGGGCAAAAAAGCAAATTGAATGCTCCTCTAGGCGAATATGAGCCCGGTTTCAGCGTAGGCAAGGTGAAGCGCCTTGGAGCAGACGCCGTGAAATTGCTGGCGCAATTTGAACCTACCGAGGGTGAGAGTGCCGAGCATCAGTTGGCTTTTGTGCAAGATGTCTATGAACAATGCAAGAAGCACGACATCCTTCTACTGCTAGAGCCGATTGCCTTCCCATATGGCAAAGAAAACAAGGACAGTCCTAGTTTCATGAAGCGCAAGGCTGAAACGGTCATAGAAAGCGCCCGCCAACTTAGTCGCTTTTGCGATGTCTACAAATCAGAATTCCCCGGACTTTTGGGCCAAGAGTCTGACGACCAACTGATGACTAACCTCAAGGCGCTTAATGAAGCAAGTGAGAGGCCATGGGTTCTTTTGAGTGCCGGGGTTGATTTCTCGGACTACAAGAAACAAGTTGGCATGGCGATGGAGGCCGGTGCTAGCGGTGTTCTTGGAGGCAGGGCATTCTGGAAAGAGTACTTCCTTCAGGATGGGCCTGCCAAGCAGCGCACTTTTGCTGAAGGCGAATGCACCGACCGTGTCAAGCAAATCGACGAAATTGTTCGAACCAAGGGAACCCCTTGGTTCAAGTGGTATGGTCTCACCCTTGAACAAATTCATGGATTGCGCGCAGCCGAAGGTTGGCACTTCCGATATGGGGAAAAATTTGGAGCCAAGGGCGTTGCTGGAAACGGCGAGGAATGGGGATATTAGTATCTAGATTTTTAGTTGGAAATAGCCAAAGGCGCGCCCGAAAGGGCGCGCCTTTGGCTATTGATTTAACCGTTGAAGTGAGCGAAAAAAGTTGCAGGTCAAATCCCGAATTCATCGCGAAGGCTTTTCTCAGCCTGAACTACTTGGTCCCGATCAACAACAACACTTAGGCGAACCTCGCTGTTATTGATCATGAGAATATTGATGGAATGCCTAGCCAAAGCACCGAAAACTGCACTGGCAACGCCTGTATGGCTGCGCATCCCGACGCCAATGACATGAATGGTGGCAAGCTTGTTATCTGATTCCACCCTGCAAGCTGGTGCGATTTTCAACAAAAGACCCGAGGTGACCGATCTGGCTCTGTCTAGTTCAGCCAAGGGGACTGAAAAACTGAGATCAGCAAATCCCCGAGAATGATTTTGAACAATCATGT
>CAIWHS010000341.1 GCA_903912515.1 uncultured Planctomycetaceae bacterium | reverse complement strand
TGGACCCTGCAGCCATGCGCCGCCCCAGTAGCGGCGCATCCTGAAAAGGGTCAGAAACAAATGCAGCCGGGGCTGTCGAGGGTTGATATCGAAAGGCGCGGGCCGCCGGGACTGGGGCAGGTGGCGCCAGGGCGATGGCATGGAGGCATATATCATGCCCGTCTGGCTTCTTTCCCGATCCACATGGGTGTATTTTTGACGCAAAGAGGCCGATGTTCCGAGACCGATTTAAGGAAATTTTTGGATTTTTTTGGGTGAAAATTTGTGGGTGATGGTGCGAAGGGGTGGGTGGTAATGGGATATTTTTCACCGCGAAAACGAGAAGGGGGCAGAGGGAAACAGGCAGTTTTCTGATGATGGTGTGGGTGCCCGCAGACCTCACCTACCGGCCCCGCTCTCCATTCATGGAGAGCGGGAGCAACGCGGTGTATTTGGATTTTGGTGGGCCTGCTGTGGGAGCGGCCGGGTGCTGGCGCGGACGGAAATTTTCTTCACGGGCAGTCGCCTTTTGCAGGCCTTGTTTCTTGCTGCCTTGGAGTTAGTCGACTGAGTCTAGCCCCGGGCACTTCCGCGCCCGGCACACCTTGATGAGGGGTGCCGGGTTGCTGGGGGGGGGATTGGTATTCAGCGGGTTGGTGGGTGCCCTGTGACTATCGGTTTTCCACGGGGTTTTAGTTTTTTTTAGGCGAGCCGGGCGCGGGAGAGCCCGGGTTCTGGTGCGAAAAGGACATTTTTCCCCACGGGCAGTCGCTTTTTGCAGACTGTCTTTCTGGTTACCTTGGAGTTAGTCGACTGAGTCTAACCCTGGGGAGGCCGAACGGTGGGAGGCATGGTGTTCCCACCTGGCATGCCTGGACCGGAACACGGTACGCAGTGTCGAGTTCGATGTGCATTGGTCCAGGCCGCCTTGACTCTCAAATCTGCTGGGGATTTTGAACTAGAGAAGGCATCCCGTTCACGCCGCACTTTCGGCAACATCTGGGAGAACTGGAAGAATCCCGGGGAGTGAAACCCGCCCGAATCAGGCACCCTGCCGGCCGGCGAACCACTCCACTTGGTTGGCAACAGCGGTCAGGAAGGTGCCCCGGTGGGATGCTGCCGGCACTTCGATGCCGGTCACCCAGCCGGGATTGAAGATATCCTGGAACTGGGCGGGCAGCATGGTCACCGAAAGCGGGAAGGCCTCGTCCTGCGCCCCGCCATGCATGCGCACCGGCGTCTTCACTAGGAAATCGTAGGCTGAAACCTGTCGGTAGCATTCCGCCAGCTCGGAGTTGGAGTAGTACGCCTTGTCAGCATATTCGGGACGGAACAGGTCTATCACCCCGCCTGTTCCTCCCGGCCTGGGGGTTCTCGGGGGCAGGGTGGCCAACAACTGGCCCATGTCGCCACTCCGCTCGTACAGAGCCTTGACCGTCTCGTAGTAGAGGGGATCGATGACAGACCGGGCGAATCCTGGTTTCTTGTAGTAGTTCTCGTAGCTGAAGGGTGTCAGCACAAACAGGAAGTTCAGCCAAGTGGCATCTGGTACAGCGGTGTCCGATCCCAATCTGGGGTTGAACAGGACGCGGGAGGCGGCCGCGAAAGTCGCCGCAGGAGCAGCGGCGGTGCCGACCTTGCCCACCTCCACTCCGAGCGATTCCAGTTTTTCCAAGAACTGCATGGTCACCAGGCCACCCTGCGACCAGCCCGACAGGTTGAGTTGGCCTTGGCGCAGACCGTTGGCTTCGAGGAATTTGCCTGCCGCCCGGTACAGATCCAGACAGGCCTGCTGGTGGCTGGCCTTCACCGTGTAGGCTTCGGGTTCGGTGG
>CAIWHS010000340.1 GCA_903912515.1 uncultured Planctomycetaceae bacterium | reverse complement strand
GCATGTGGAGGTGGAGGCGAACCGGCTGAAGTTTGAAAAGGCCTGGAACACCAAGCTGCCGCCCAAGCGCGGTTTGAACCTGACCGGCATGCTGGAGGCGATGGGCCGGAAGGAACTGACAGCCCTGCTAATTTTGGGTGAAAATCCGCTCCAATCGGAAGCCGACCGCAGCCATGCGGAAAAGGTATTGCGAAGCCTGGAATTTTTGGCGGTGCAGGATCTCACTCTCACCCCCACCGCAGAGCTAGCCCATGTGGTACTGCCCGCCGCAGCGGGTTGGTGCGAGAGCGATGGCACCGTGACCAACAGCGAGCGACGGGTTCAGCTTGTGCGCAGGGCCCTGAATCCGCCCGGCGAGGCCCGGGACGATGCTGAGATCTTGTTCGACCTTGCCCGTGTCATGGGGCATGATTGGGGAAAATACAACGCCGAAAAGGTGTGGAATGAACTGCGCTCACTCAGCCCGCCCCATGCGGGCATGAGTTACCAACGCCTGGAAAAGGCGAACGGGCTGCAGTGGCCATGCTATGACGAATCGCACCCGGGGGAGATGTTTTTGCACAGCCGGCTGTGGGAGGAGCCACTCAACGGGCCCCCTGTGGCGTTTCAGGTGGTGAAACACTCGCCTCCTGTCGAGCCGCTCAGCCCTGAGTTCCCGCTACGGCTGACCACGGGCAGAAGGCTCGACGATTACAACACAGGTGTGCAGACCGATGCGTTCGAATCGCCCCTGCGGCGTGGCGAGACTATCGACCTGTGCGCAGAGGATGCCACACGACTGAACCTGGGCGATGGCGAGCTGGTACGAGTGGTTTCAGCGCGCGGGGCGATTGAGGCTCCGGTGCGACTGACCAACAGCCTGCGCCCCGGGCTCGCTTTCATGACCTTCCATTTCCAGGATTCGGTCAACACCAACATCCTCACCATCGACGCCACCGACCCGCGTTCGGGCACCGCCGAATTCAAGGCCTGCTCCATTCGGGTTGAAAAACTGGCCACGCCACAAAAAGCCTGACAAGGATTTTTTCATGGATATCAAGGTGAATGGTCCCGAGCCTACCGCCGCAGAGCGTGAGGCGGTGGACGCGGTTTTGGGCGCACCAGTTTCTGCATGGTCGGGTGGCAAGCGCGATCTTGGCAAGGAAGGGCGTATCGCTTTGCTAGGTGGCAACGAGGCCCGGGCCCAACGCCATTTGCTCTTGCCCACTTTGCACGGCGTGCAAGACCGTTTTGGCTGGCTCCCCCCAGGAGCGCTCGCTTACCTCTCCAACCGGCTGACCATCCCACCGGCCGAGGTGCACGGGGTGGCCACTTTTTACCACCTGTTCACTCAAGAGGGTGGTGCGCCAAACCATGTGCATGTGTGCGATGACATCGCCTGCCGACATAAAGGTGGGCTGGAACTGCTGCAACAACTGAACCAACAGCACAGCGGGTCAAAGACGGTCGAGGTGCACCCAAGCCCGTGCTTGGGCCTGTGTGAGCGCGCGCCTGCCGCTTTGGTGCTGCGGTCGGGCAAGGTGGCCCAAGGTTGCGCCTTGGGCCATGCCACGGTTGGAACTGTTGGCAATGCCCTTCAGCCAGACACTTTTCCCGATGAGGGCACCGATTGGCTACAAAGTGCGGTGCCACAAGGAGGCGACCCAAAAGCCAATCTGGCCCTGTTGGCACGGGTGGGCCATTGTGATCCTGCCAGCCTGGACGATTACCGGGCCACTGGTGGCTACATTGCACTGAAGCGTGCCATTGAATTGGGCGGGGAGAAGACGATCAGTGAGGTAACAGCCTCCGGCATGGTGGGACGCGGCGGGGCCGCCTTCCCCACCGGGCGCAAATGGGACGCCGTTGCCAAGGCTACTGACTCCACCCGCTATGTGGTTTGCAACGCGGACGAGTCGGAGCCTGGCACTTTCAAAGACCGGGTGGTGATGGAAGGTGACCCTTTCGCCTTGGTGGAAGGGATGACCATCGCTGGTGTGGCGGTGGGTGCGAAAAAAGGTTTCCTCTACATCCGCGGTGAGTACCCCTTGGCGATTAGGCGGATGCAAGGCGCGATTGACAGCGCCCACAAAGCCAATCTTTTGGGTGAGCGAATACTGGGAAGTGAAAACAGCTTCCACATCGAGATTCGGCGCGGCGCGGGGGCCTATATTTGTGGCGAGGAAACCGCCCTTTTCAACTCCATAGAGGGGCTGCGTGGCGAACCACGCAACAAGCCACCTTTCCCTGTGCAGCACGGGCTCTTCAATAAGCCCACAGTGATCAACAATGTGGAAACCCTGATCAACATCCCGCTGATATTGCGGGAAGGTGGCACGACCATTGGCGGGTTGGGCACGCAGGGATCGAAAGGCCGGAAGCTGTTCTGTGTTTCGGGCCATGTCGCCAGGCCGGGGGTTTATGAATATGTCTTTGGCATCAGCCTGAGGCAACTGATCGAGCAGGCCGGCGGGGTTCCGCATGGTCGGCCCATTCAGGCGGTGTTGCTGGGTGGAGCTGCAGGCGCTTTTGTCGGCCCCGGCCAACTGGATGTGCCGCTCACCTTCGAGGGAACCCGCGCGATAGGTGCCACACTGGGCTCGGGCGTGGTGATGGTGTTCGATGACACCGTCGATCTGGGCGATACGCTAGGGCGCATCGCCGCGTTTTTCCGTGACGAGTCGTGCGGGCAGTGCGTCCCCTGTCGGGTTGGCACCACACGCCAAGAAGAGCTGGTTCAGCGGTTGCGGCATGGCAAACCACTAGGCACTGCAGCCGATGAAACCGCACTCCTCGACGAGATTGGCCAGGTGATGCGCGACGCATCCATTTGCGGTTTAGGCCACACGGCCTCAAGCGCCCTGCAATCGGCCATCAAATTGTTCGGCCCGGGTATTCTTTCTGGCAAATTGGCGGAGAAAAACCATGTCTGAACCATTCCGCGAACCGGAAATGTGGTTCCATGCGCCACCCCGGCCCACACGCATCCCGCTAGCTCCTGTGAAGGAAGCAAAGCCACCAATCAACCTGACGGTTGACGGCCAAGCTGTGACTGTCCCGGATGGTGCCACCCTGCTGGACGCCTGTAAGGCGAAGGGAATTGATACCCCCACAGTCTGCTTCCACCCGAATTTCACTCCGGTGAATGTGTGCCGTTCGTGCGTGGTGGAGCTGGATGGATCGCGCACATTGGTGCCCTCTTGCTCGCGCAAGGCAGAAGCGGGCATGTTGGTAAAAACTGACAGCGAACGAGTGAAAACCTCGCGCAAGATGGTGCTTGAGTTTTTGGCATCGAGCGTGGATTTGTCCACCGCCCCTGAACTGCAGGCCCGCTGCAAAGAATATGGGGCCAACCCAAGCCGCTATGGGCAACCTGAACCAGCCCACGCCGCTGGCGAACGCGACAGCCGTTGCGCTGGGCACCACCATATCCCCACAGGCGAGCAAGCCCAGCGCGTCGCCCAGCCGGTGAAGGTGGACAACACGCTGTATGTGCGTGATTATTCCAAGTGCGTGCTCTGTTACAAGTGTGTGCAAGCCTGCGGAGACGAGGCGCAAAACACTTTTGCCATCGCGGTTGCCGGGCGCGGATTCGATGCGCGCATCTCCACTGAAAACGCGGTGCCTCTCACCGATTCGGCCTGCGTTTACTGCGGCAACTGCATTGGGGTCTGCCCCACCGGCGCGCTGATGTTCAAGAGCGAGCACGACATGCGGGAAGCTGGAACCTGGGACGAGAGTCAACAAAAGCAGACCGACACCATCTGCGGCTACTGTGGCGTGGGTTGCACCCTCACCCTGCATGTGCAAGAAGACAAGATCGTGAAGGTCACATCCCCCGCCGATATCGACATCACCCACGGCAACCTCTGCATAAAAGGCCGTTTCGGGTTCGAGGGGATCAACAACCGGTAAGGGCCTGATCAGAATCCCCATTTGTTACTTCAAGGCGCCCTGCATGACACCCCTTCTGGCCAATGCGGGAATCCCCATGCTGTTCCCCCAGGCCATCCTGATGGGGTTGTCGCTCTTTCCTGTTACCATCATCGAGGCTTTCGTCCTCTGCAGGTCTTTGAACCTTCCAAAAGGCAAAGCCCTTCTGGATGTAGGCTTGGGCAATTTTAATTCGACGATTTTCGGCGTCCCCCTTGCATGGGGGCTCATGTTCGGGTTGGCCTTGCTCACCGGGCGCGGTTTCACCTGGGACACGGATTCACCCATCCAGATGCTGGCGGCGGTCACCTTGGAGACAGCCTGGCTGCCTCCCCATTACGATCAATTGTTTTGGATGTTTCCAGCGGCGGCTACGGGCCTGCTTATCCCGTGCTTTCTGGCATCCGTCCTCATCGAACACTGGTACTTGGCCCGTTGCTGGAAAAGTCTAGATCGACGGGAGTTATTCCGGGCCGTATTGCGCGCCAACCTGTGGTCGTACCTGCCATTGTTCTCGGTGGGCTGCTCCTGGTTCCTGATAAATGTCCAACGATACACCAAGTCTTGAATTCCAGCTTTCGACCGGAAACCGGTAAGGCTTCACGCCTCCATTTTGAAAAATGGTCAAGCCAAGACTGGCTGCAAACAAGGGAAAACCATGCAACTCATCACTACAGACACTGGCTGGCGACTGTCTATGGATGAAGGCTACATTGGGCGCCTGGAGATAGATTTCCGGCTGGGCTTCCATTTGGCAGACAAAACCGAATGGTTCAGATTGTGGATCGAATCCCCCTGCCGAATCAGGGAAGGAAACAAGATCACCGCGCTCGTTCCTAATTCAGCCATGACACTGGCCCCGGCATTGGCCCTTTTCAACGCTAAGGTCACCGATATTTCCTTTGAGAAAACAGGGCAACTTGCTTTGCACCTAAAAGACGGCCGCTCGGTTGAAGTCGACCCGGACGAGCAATACGAGGCGTGGGAAATCAGCTCGGATACCTTGGGAGGGATTTTGACATGTCCGCCAGGTGGGGACCTATCCTTGTTTAAAACGACATAGGGAAAAAAGTACAATGGGCGCCAAAGAGGAAGCCCTTGTTTCCTGCAAGGCCTTCAAGCTACCCCGGCGTGCAAGCGCAGCCCCAAGGCCTTGGCAACTTTCAGCACCGTGGCAAAACTTGGATTTCCCTCGGCACTCAGCGAACGATAGAGACTCTCCCTACTCAGGCCGGTTTCCTTGGCCACCAAGCTCATGCCCTTCGCCCTGGCAATATCCCCCAAGGCCCTGGCGATTCCCGCACTATCCTCAGGTGCCTCTAAAAGCCATGCATCCAAATAGGCGGCCATTTCTTCCGGACTGCGCAAATGATCCGCGACATCAAAAGGCATCAATTGATTTTTTTTATGGGTCACTTTTTTCCTGGATTTGGCTGGCATGGTTTACTCCCTGAATTCTCGGGCAAGGCTCAGCGCTTTTTCAATGTCCTTTGCCTGGCTTGCCTTGTCGCCACCAGCAAGAAGCAAAATCAATTCCTTGCCACGCTGAAGATAGTAAACCCGATAACCCGGGCCGCAATCGATTTTCAGTTCCGAAACACCCTGCCGAAGTATCCGGTGAGAACCCGGGTTGCCATGTGCTAAACGGTCAATTCGCACCAGAATTCTTGACCGACCAGCCCGGTCTTTCAAACCGTCCAGCCAATCGGCAAAATCTTTGGTCTTTAGCACCCTTACCACAACTGTATCCTATAGGCTACAAAAAATCAACATCCATCTGAGGATCAAAGGGGCGATATCTCCAAAAAAATTACAAAAAAAACCCGGCCCGTATTCCCGGGCCGGGGTCGTTCAAAAACCAACCAGCATTTACTTCCAGTCATCCGTCCGGAACGGATAAGCGGGGAGACCTTCTTTATTCACCAAACTGGGCTCGGCCAGTTCATCCCAAGCGAAACGCACGGCGGCAATTTCTGATACCCCTTCAGCGCTCAGCACCACCTCGTTGCCCTCAATTACTGCCTTGGCGGGCGCAAACTTCTTATCGGCCCCTGCCACCGTGAAATGGCTCACCGCTGCTCCAAAGCGAGTGTTCAAACCGTTTTCGGCCCCGTCGAAGCTGATGCGGGCTTTGCCACCCTCTAGTTTCATGGCTTTGAAGATTGGGCCGTTTAGGGCCAATCCTTGCTTGCCATAAGTTTTGGCCAAGGCAATGTTGGCCAACCGGCGGCCAACCTCTTGCTTGTTGTTGGGATGGATATCGTTGATGTTGCTAATGTCGGTGGTTTGCGCCATGCCTGTGCCCGGAATCTTCAGGGCCGCCATTTGCGCTTCCCACAGGAAAGGCAAGCCGGTGCTCTTGTAGCGGTAAGGAGCGATCTGCACAAAATAGAACGGCATGTTCTCGTCGTTCCACAGCTTGCGCCAACCGTTGATCAACGCCCGCATTTTCTCGGTGTACAGCATGCCTTCACCATTGTTCGATTCACCTTGGTACCACAGCGCACCACGAATGCCATAAGGCACCAGCGGAGAAATCATGCCGTAGTACAAGGCCAGGGGGGTTTGCATGTTGATGTTCCCCTTGTCGTCCTTGGTGGGGAAGGTGTCGAGCTTGTCGGCAATATCCTTCAAAGCGGGCACGCTCTTGAAACCTTCGGGGGTGGTCCAGGGTTCAATGCGGGTACCGCCCCAATTGGAACCAATGAGGCCTACTGGCACATTGGCAAATTCTTTGTCCTTGCGCAGGTTCAACGCAAAGAAGTAGCCCACGGCGGTGAAATTGCCAACTGTCTTGGGGGTGGCCACTTCCCATCCCTTGGTGGGGACATCCGCTTCGGGCTTGGCGGAGGGGCGTTGCGGGATCTTGATATGGCGAATGAGCGGGTGATCGCCGTTCAGTCTTTCCTCGGCGGGGTAGGCCGAGATGTTGACAGTCCACTCCATGTTAGACTGGCCGCTGCACAGCCACACTTCACCCACCAAAACATCGGTGAAGGCCTTTTCTGAAGAGCCCTTTACGGTGAGGGTTTGACCGGTGGCATTGGCCTTCTGGGCGGGTAAGCTCGCTGACCACTTACCCTGGTCGTCGGCCTTGGCAGCGGTCTTGGATTCACCCAGACTGACCGTCACCTCTGTACCGGGATTGTCCCAGCCCCACACCGCAATGGGTTTATCCCGCTGGAGAACCATGCTATTGCTGAAAATCGACGGCAACTTCACCTCGGCGCTCACCGGGGCGGCCAATCCCAGGCACGCCGCCAATACCAAACCCAAACCGCGCATGCGGATCATCTCTTGTTTCTCCTAACTGGAAATCTGTTTCAGGGCAACACCCCGAAGATGGCTCGATTCTAAAGCAGCCATCGCCGGGGTGTTAGGAATTTTGCCGAAAATCAGGAATTAGATTGCCAAGTAAAGTTTGAAGGAAGACCCACCTTGCACTTCGGCTTCAGGGTGGCCTCAGAAAATCCCCGGGATAGCACCAGGAAATGACTGAAATTAATCAATCAAGCCCCAGGTACCGATTCGACATGTTTTTTGAAATGGTTCAAAATCGCCAGCCAACCCGCCTCTTGCTGCTCGATAGAATGGTCGAGATCCGCATCAAAGGTTTCCCTCACCGTTACCCCACCTGAGACCGGGAAAAACTCCACCAGGAGAACCCTGTCTCCCAGCTTGGACTCGATCAACTCATGCTCAACAACCCTAGTGTAGGTACCGGTGAAATCAAAACCAAAACTTCCGTCCTTGGCCTCCATACGAGAAGAATAAGCGCCGCCAACACGCAAGTCCACTTTCGAACTCGTCGTGTGCCAATCCTCGGATGCAGTATTCCACTGCATGATTTCCGCAGGCGTATTCCAGTGATGCCATACATCTCGCATCGATGCCGCGATGGTGACCTCAATGGTTATTTTTTGCGCAGGCATTGCCATTTCCCCTTCATTCATAATTTCGTTAAAAACCAGGCATTTGGCTTAGCAATTTCAATTCACGACCATTCAGCGCCCGGTCAAAAATCATCAGCTCGTCCAAATCGCCGATGTAATCGATTCCCAGCATGATGGCGGTTTCTTTCAGATCCCATGTGAAGCGCATGGGTTGGTTCACCGCCCCCATTGCTTTGCCATCCAGAAACAAGGTCGCGTTGGCTGTTCCTGCGGTGTTGACCCCTGTGAAAGTGAAGGCCACATGCTTCCAGGCTTGGCGTGAAAAACCGGGTTTCTTCACCGTGACCATGGGGCGCTTTTCCAGCGGCCACTTGTCGTAGGCAACCTTGTCCGGGTTCCAGAAGGTGAAATCGGAAAAGGTGCCTAGACGGAAGTCGCGGGGAAGGTCTTTATCAAAATCTACCCACAAGGCACCGTTGTCCCATGCCTTCTGGGTGATCTGAATCGGGTCACAGTGGCCGGGTTGCAAATCTTTATCGGGATCTAACCGCATCCAAAAACTGACCGTGCCCGACCAATCCTTGGGGCTGTATGGCATCGCTTCACCTTTGAAGCAAATCACCTGCGGCGCTTTCTTGCCAAAACGAAGGCAATCCCCCTTCACGCCTTGCCCCTTGGCAATGACCACATCGGCCCGGGCAATTCCAGGGGTCCATTGTTTGCGCGCCAACGATTCCACGGTAAAGATTCGTTTGTCCCCCGGCGCCAAAACGGCATCGCCATTACCCTCAAAGCCAGCATGGAAGCGCAAAGCCTCCATCACCTTTTCGCGGGATGCCGCCGTTTCCTGCGCTTGGCCTAGGGCAGGAGCCAGCGCGACCAAAAAGCCCGAAAGTGGCAGCAACCAACAAAAAACAGGCCAGTTTCGCATGGGTAACCTCTACTTTGGCAGGCAAAATCACCCTTCTAGCTTAATGGATGGATGATTTGGCGCAATCTGGCAGGATTTGGCACTTTTCCAACCATTTTGCCTGCGGGTTTCTCACCATCAAAAAGTAAGTTCACCCACCCCCTTCCCAATCGGTTCTAGCCAGGCCTATAATGCGCCATCATCGAGGTATCTCGAGGGCAACTGCTATGTCATTGCGATTTCGTCCGCGTTTGGAAAGCCTAGAAGGCAGAAGCGTTCCGGCCAGTTTGTTTTCCTCCGCCTTGGAATGGGTGCCAAATCCAGCCATGGATTGCCCAAGCCGGGTGATGGAAAGCCAGACTGAGCCACAAGCACCAGTCACGGCAGTGATTTGGGACATGTCTTGCCCACCCGTAGCTGTTTCCGCCACCGAGGGTCCATCAGACGGGTTCTGGAATAATTTTCAGACCGAACAAACCGGTTACGGCAATGAGCATGTTCTTCTCGACTGGCTGTTCACCGAGCAAGGCAACACACCTGCTTAATGCATTGGTCTTATTAACTGGCAAAGCCGTTCAATAAACCTTACTCTTGGGCTGTGGAAACCGGGAAATTGTACCCCGGACCAAACCCAGGATACTCTCTATGCGTTCATTCCTCTCCTCTATTGCGGTTTTGGCCATGGCATCGCTGGCCATGGCTGGCGACCCTGCACCGGGCTATTTCTTCCAGCCCAAAGACCGCATTCTCTTTTTGGGTGACAGCATCACCGAACAGTACCAATACAGCAACTACATCGAACTGTACCTGACAGGCCGTTACCCAAAGGCTGAATTCTTTTTCCTCAATGCAGGCATTGGCGGCGATACCGCCCAAGGTGGTGCCAACCGTTTCAAGGCGCAAGTACTAGCCGAAAAGCCGAACAAGGTGACCATCAACTTTGGCATGAACGACGGCGGCTATGGGAAATTTAACGCTGACTCCAACAAGCGTTTTGTCGACCGAACCCGCGACATGCTACGCATGGCCAAAGAGGCAGGCGTGCAGGTGGCCCTGATGTCGCCCAACGCTGTCGACCCCCGCAACAAAAGTAACGGCGCCGAATATGTCGAAACCCAAAAACTCTTCTACGCGCCTTTGGCTGGTGCCGCCAAAGAATTTGGGTTCCCTTATGTGGACCAGTATGCCGTCACCCGCGCCGCCCAAGACCGCATGGCGGTGGACGACCCCAAAGCCGAACGGGCCAAGCCCTATTACGATGGTTTTCATACCTCCCCTCCAGGCGCGATGCTAATGGCGCACGCCATCCTCACCGGATTAAATTCTCCTGCCTTGGTGAGCGAATTGACCATCGATGCCGCTGGCAACAAGTCTGAAGGCAAGCAGTGCACCGTCACTGATTTGAAGGCAACGCCTGAAGGAGTCAGCTTCCAGCGGTTGGACGAAGCCCTACCCTGGCCCATGCAGAAAGACTGGCTGGCCATGCTGCCTTACACCAACCAGATGAAGGACTTGAACTGGTACAACCTGAAGGTGGCAAGCTTGAAGGATGGCAACTACGCCGTGAAGATTGATGGCGATGAAGTGGGCCAATACTCCGCAGCCCAGTTGGCCGAAGGCGTGAACCTGGGAAATTTGACTGCTGGCGCCGTGTGGAAACACGGTCAGGATTTGCTCAAGGCCATTGAGGCTAAAAACCGGATCGTCCACGGCAGGTTTCGCGGCGTGCACCTGGCCAACATTCCGGATTGGCTGGCAGATGTGGCAAGCGAGCGCAAACCCGCCGAGTTGGAAAAACGCATGGTGCAGATTGTCGAAGCACAGGCCCGCGTGAACCAGCTTGCACAACCCCGCCCGCACACCTTCGAGGTCGTGGCTGTGAAGTGATGGTCCCTCTCACGAAAAAAGGCTGATCCCAAACATGGGAACAGCCTTTTTTTATGGAACAAACCCTACCAATCTCATCTAGCCCGCTTTTGGTGTAACAAAACCAGGCAGCTAATTGCCAAAAGCAGACCTAATCACGAGTTTACAATTCCGGATTATGCCAAGAAGCGCCCGGTAGCAGAACGCTGTTGGCCTCTTCAGGGCCCCAGGTTCCGGGTTTGTATAAATTAACCTCGCCTAGATTTTTCAACAACGGATCGATCACTTCCCACGAAGCCTCGACCGCATCTTGATGGGCGAAAAGTGTTGGATCACCATCCATGGCAGCACCGAGCAACCGCTCGTAAGGCTCGATATCCTCTATCGACTCGTGGGCCATTTTCAGTTCGACATTCTCGCCTACAAAGGCTTGGCCGGGGAGCTTGCAGCGAGCACCCCAGCCAATGGTCACATCGGGACTGAGCCGAAAGCGCACATGGTTTTGGGATTTGCCAAATTCCTGGCCGCCAAAACTGGTTTGGGGCGGGTTGCGGAAGCGGACCATCACTTCCGTGCAGGTAACCGGCAGGTTCTTGCCCGCGCGAATATAGATCGGCACATCTGCCCAGCGCCATGAATCGACATATAGCCTTAGTGCGGCAAAAGTCTCGACATTCGATTGCGTAGAGACTCCTGGTTCTGATCGATAGCCCTCGAATTGGCCACGAACCAGCGCCCCAGATTCCAGTGGCCTGATGGCTTCCAGCACCTTATTCTTTTCAAACCGCAAGCCTCCGGGGGTATGGCTGGCCGGTGGTTCCATAGCAAGGGTGGCAATCACCTGCAGCAGGTGATTTTGCACCACATCCCTGATGCAGCCGGTCTCTTCATAAAACTTGCCACGGCCCTGCACGCCGAAAGATTCGGCCATGGTGATCTGGATATTGTCCACATAATTCCGGTTCCACAACGGCTCGAGAAAAGCGTTGCCAAAGCGGAAATAGAGCATATTGAGGACCGCCTCTTTTCCGAGGTAGTGGTCGATGCGGTAGATGCGGTTTTCGGGAAAGAAATGGTGCAGCGTGGCATTCAGGTCTTTGGCCGAAGCAAGGTCGCGGCCGAAAGGTTTTTCAACAACCACCCTGGCGTTTTCGCCGCAACCCGAGTTGGCCAAACCATCGGCCACGGTAGCGAACATGCTGGGTGGAATCGCCAGATAGTGCAAGGGCGCTTTGGCATCGCCCAATGCCTTGCGCAGGCGTTTGAAGGTATCGGGATCGAGGTAATCACCATCGATATATTTGAGCCCCTGACAAAAGGAGTCGATCATGGCGGCAGGCTTTTTAGCCGCCTCAAGGCTGGCCTTGGCCCGGGCACGTAATTGCTCGACATCCCAGTTGGCCTTGGCCACGCCTATGACCGGCACCGTCAGCAGGCCCCGGGCATGCAGGTCAGCCAGCGCGGGGAATATCTTCTTGTATGCAAGGTCCCCGGTGGCGCCAAAAAAGACCAGCGCATCGGAGGCTTGGGCCTGTTCCATTTTCTCTCACCCCGGTTGAAACAAAATTATCATCAGCCCTGCGGAAGGGCAGATCACTTCTTTTCCACATGTCCGCCAAACTGGAACCGCATGGCGGAAAGCAATTTGTCCTGAAACTCAGACTCGCCACGGGACTGAAACCGCTCGTAAAGGGCGGTGGTCAGCACAGGCACGGGCACACCCTCATCAATCGCGGCCTTGATGGTCCACCGGCCCTCGCCCGAATCGGAAACGCGACCTGAAAATTGCGACAGGGTGGGGTCTTTTTGTAGGGAGGCGGCTGTCAAGTCGAGCAGCCATGAAGAAATGACACTGCCGCGACGCCACACCTCGGTCACATCGGCCAGGTTAAAATCGTATTGATATATCGACGGGTCGCGAAGGGGTGTGGTTTCAGCATCGACCTCATGCTCGCGTTTGCCCACATTGGCGGACTTCAAAACTCCCAGCCCCTCGGCATATGCGGCCATGATGCCGTACTCGATACCGTTATGCACCATCTTCACAAAATGGCCGCCGCCGTTACTACCACAATGCAGATAGCCTTGTTCGGCCGTGCCCTTCCCTTCCGGGCGATCCGGGGTGCGACTGATGTCACCACGACCAGGCGCCAAGGCATTGAAAATCGGGTCCAGACGGGCGACCACTTCAGGCTCCCCGCCAATCATCATGCAGTAACCGCGCTCCAGACCCCAAACCCCGCCACTGGTGCCAACATCGACATAGTGGATGCCTTTTTGAGCCAGTTCCTTGGCGCGGCGAATATCGTCGACATAATAGGAATTGCCGCCATCGATTATGACGTCGCCAGGTTGCAGGTGAGGCAGCAGGTCTGCAATCGCCTTGTCCACCACAGCAGCAGGCACCATCAGCCACACCGCCCGGGGGCCGTTCAATTTCGAGGCCAATTCGGCCTGGGAAGCAGCGGGCGAGGCGCCCTCGGCCGCCAAATCTTGCACTGCCTTGGCTGACATGTCGAACACTACGCACTGGTGGCCGGCCTGCAACAACCGGCGGACCATGTTGGCACCCATCCGGCCCAAACCAATCATTCCCAGTTGCATGGCAAGCTCCGTGTCCATTTCTTTTTTATCTTCGCCAATCCATCAATTTATAGCTTAGATTATCGTAAACAATTAAACAGCCCCACCCGAAGAAAATAATCAATTTCCGCCCCACTCGAAAAAACCCATCGATTCCAGTCCCTGACGCAACGCAGCCTTCTCCTCGGTAGTCAGGTCGGTCTGAGGCAAACGGGGAGCGCCCACATCCATCCCCAAAAAACCCATGGTGGCTTTCGCGGCGGCCATATAGCCATAACTGCCCAGCAAGCGCACCAGTCGCGCCACGCGAAACTGCTCATCGCGGGCAGTTTGCAAGTCGCCTTTTTTAAAGGCGGCTATCAGCCGGTTACTGACCGGGGCGGATAAATTGTAAGTGCTGCCAACACCACCCACGCAACCCAAAGCCAAGGCCCCCAAAATGTATTCGTCGCAGCCAAAGGGCATATCGTATTTGCCACCCGCGGCGCGCAGGCAAAACTGGTAGGCCATCAGGTCGGGATTGGAAAACTTGATCCCCGCCAGGTTTTTCACCTTTTCACCCGCCCGCTCCAAGAAATCGGGCATCGACAGCGTGATGCCAGTCATGGAGGGTATGTCATAGTGGTAATAGGGAGTTTCTGGAGCTGCCGAGGCGATTTCAGCGCAGCAGGCCACCAAGGCCTCCAGGGTTGCTGGCTTGAAGTAACTGGGTGCCACTGCTGAAATGGCCACAGCGCTCAGCTGTTCGGCCTGGGCCGCCAATTCACGGGAATCAGCCAGGCAATTGGCCCCCACATGCACCACCAGCCCCAATTGAGAACCTTTGACAACCTCGGCCCAGCGCTTTGCCAAGGCCTTACGTTCCAACAGGCTCAGTGAGGCGCTTTCGCCTGTGGTTCCGCCCACAAAAGCCGCCCGCACCCCGGTTGCCACCAAATGATTGGCTTGTTTCTCAATAACCTTGAGGTTTAAGTCACCTTGCGGGTTGAACGGTGTGTGTGTTGCCGCCACCAGGCCTTCCAAGCGAAATGACATGGGAGATTATTTCCGTTTCGTTTCTGCCAATCGGGACAGGATGGTGCAAACCTTGGTTGATCACGCACCGGCCTAATTTCGCCGCTGGGGATCACCCACTGTTTGGGCCAAACCACAGCCCCAGCACCGTTACACAGGAGATGGGCATCTCAGCGGCTTTTCCCCAAGTGTTCAACTCTGGATTGTAGCGAAGAATTCTCTTATCAAACCCCCTGTATTGCCGAGGATCCTGCCTCAATTGGCTGCCATCATCCCCTCCCAACAGCCAAAGTCGGCCTAAACGGAAAAAACAAGTCAGCCACAAGGCCCAAGCGAAACCTGATTTCGGATGCACCTCGGCCTTGGCGGGTTGTAAACCCGCATTGGCTTTCGATCACTTTTGCCGTCAAACCCATAAAATTACAGGCTATCGTCAGTCGATCCGATATTTGGCCATCAGCCTCTCCGCTTCTGCCAGGCTGGGTGCGCCTTTGAATTCCACCCGCAATTTTTCCAACACTTGGCTCAGGCTGTTCAGCAAATCGGCATTCGCACTGCGAAATCCAAGACTGGCGGGTTCTATAGCCCCCGGCCTTTTGGCCAATTGCCCATCAATCAACCGCATGCGTTCGAGCAAGATTCGGGCCCGCAGTTCCTGTTGCACCGCGGGCGCCTTACGCAATGAACTCAAAAGAGGTGCTAGAAGTGCTCCAATCGAGCTCCCCTTCCAACGCTGGGCCATTTGCTCCATTTCGCAAAAAACCAGTGCCGGTTCCTTGTCCTGCCTTGCCCGCAGCTCGGCCACTTGCGCCTTAGGTCCGGCCGCAATTGACAACACCAAGGTATCCCGCAATTCAAGAACGGGTTTTTCCACCGGGGTCAGTTTTTCCAACCGCAGCAAAACCGTCGGTGGCTTTTCCCCCTTGCGCAGGGCATCCACACTGGGTGCCAAAATTTGGGGCGGGTTTTCGCCATCATCCAGCCCTGTCACCTTCTCCAGCAATAGCCTGCCAACCAGCTTGCGGGCGGCCAATTCGGCATCGTATGGCGAGCCGGAAAACCTTAAGGCACCTTCGCTGTCGAAAACCAGCGCATGGGGCAATTTGCCCAAACCCGGATTGCGGGCCAAACGGGGAATCAAACTGACACTCAGTTTGGGGGCCCTGATCTGTGCCGCTTTGCGAATGTCACTTTCTTGCGCTCCACGACTGGCATGGCTTGCCAACACCGTCAATCCAACCTCGGCGCAATCGGCATCGAGCAAAGCAGCCTTTCCAAGGGCCAAAAGCGCGTCTGGGCTTTGGGCGGCAAAAAACAGGATCAGCACCACCCTGCCTTGTAGCTCGGATGGCTCGGGCACTGCAGGTCCGCTCACCACTTCGCCCGCTTGAAAATCTGCCAGAGTCATGTCCAAAACCGGCAGATCCATCGCATCGGCCATGGGTGATTTCCGCGCCCTGTTACTGGCACTTTCAGCTCCCGACCATATGACCGACATCAATTGAAAAGTACTCGGATCATGCTTCTTCAATTCCTCCTTGTCGCGCGGATAATAGCCTAATTTATCCAGATAAGCGCACGACATCTCGGCAAAGAATTCAGCCGCATTGGTGGCAGCATAGGAGCCACGCTCCAACTTGCCACTCGCAAGGGCCTGACGGTAGGCGGCTTCTATCTTCGGGTTTTCAAATCCCAATATTTTGTGGTGCACCGCATGGACCATCTCGTGCAACAACACGCAGCGGCCGCTATCTCGCTTGGGTTGATGTTCCCGGGCCAAATCCCGGGTTGAGAGCACCGTGATGTTGTTCGCCTTGAGCGGGTTTTTCCCCGCGGCGAGCATGCTTCGCTGGGAGCCACCGTAATAGACCGCAAGGGCCTTGCCCTGGCGACCGTTACCAAGCCCCTGCTCCTCATCCCACTCGGCCCAGATAGTCAGTTTGCGCAACTCGGCCAATGCCTTGGCATGGACAATCCGGCCAATGGTTTTCAGCTCTGCTTCCAGAACCTCCAATGGGGTCTTCTCCAGTTTCTCAGGCGGCTCCACCACCTTGGGATCTGCCAGCACCGTGAAACCGGCAATTTGCAAGGTGCGGTAACCTTGAACACGCGTGGGCAATTCCACCAACTCCACCCCGCCCAGATTTTTTTTGGCAGGTGGCTGGGCAGGCCCCAGTAGCAAGCAAGCGGTCAGGCACAGTAACATGGCATTTCCCCTGATTCACCACACGGGTTTAGTTTATCCTCCCCCCAAGCCCCCTTGGCTAATTTTGAAAAACCTAGCGCCAGTTTCTCCTGATCGCCGAGCCTTGTTGGGCCACCTCTTGCTGGGCCAATTGTCGGCAACCATGGGTGCTTTTCTTTCCGGTCTGAATAAAGCCAACGCTTGGGAATCTTCCAAAGCACAAGACTCACTGCAGGCATTTCTGGATGGTGTGGTTGCCAGGGAAAAATTCCCCGGCCTGAGCCTGGCAGTGGGCCAACAGGGCAAACTGGTCCATGCCGTGGTGAGCGGAATGGCTGATACCGCCACCCAAAAGCCGGTAACCACCAGCACATTGTTCCGAATAGCCAGCCTTTCCAAACCGCTCACCGCCTTGGTCATCGCCAAGCTTTTTGAACGCGAAAAGATAGCCGCCAGCACTCCTATCCATTCTTATCTTGGCCTTCCCCCCGCCAAAGACCCCCGGTGGAACAAAATTACGATTGAGCATTGCCTGCAGCATTCTGGGGGATGGGACCGGGCCCAATCGTTTGATCCGATGTTCCATTCTGCCACCATCTGCCAGAAAGCCGGCATACCCTACCCAGCGATGCCATGGGACATCATTCGCCACATGCTCGAACAGCCGCTCGATTTTGTTCCCGGCTCACGCTATGCCTACTCCAATTTCGGCTACTGCCTGCTGGGCCGGGTCATTGAGAAAGCGACTGGCATGCCTTACGAGGAATCCACACGAAAGGAAATTCTCGCTCCCCTTGGCATCACTTCCATGCGTTTGGGTAAAACCTTGCGGGCCAATAGCCTGCCCCAAGAGGCGACCTACCACGATGCCAAGGCCAGGCGCTCACCCTCAAGGATGGCAAAAGGCCCCGATGTGGAGGAACCCTATGGAGCCTGGTGCCTCGAAGCTATGGACGCTCATGGCGGCTGGGTGGCATCGGCCACAGAT
>CAIWHS010000339.1 GCA_903912515.1 uncultured Planctomycetaceae bacterium | reverse complement strand
CGAGGCGGATCGATTTTTACATCCAGGAAGAGAACGGCAAGCGCCAGGAATTCTTGGGAATTTATGAGATGGGCGAGACCAAGCGCAAGCTTTGCTTTGCCCCTAGCGCCAAGGGGCGGCCCGGTGATTTTGAGTCCAAAAAAGGAACCGGATATATATTGGTGGAGTTTGAAAGAATTAAAAGGTGATGGGTGGAAGGGGTTGAAGCTGGCTGACTTTGCTGTGGCTGGCTGGAGCATGGATGGAAGAGGCGGGGCATCACCCGATCAGGTTGGTTAGCACCTCGCCCGATACCAGGGGTATTTCGCGGCCAAGCCTGTCGGTGATGATGGTGTGTGGGTCGACCCCGAGTTGGTGGTAGAGGGTTGCGACCAGATCGGCAGGACGCACCGGGGAGGTGCTGGGTTCGGCGGCGTAGCGATCAGAACTGCCATGAACCAGCCCCTTTTTGAAGCCGCCACCAGCCACGATGCAACTGAACACCTTGGCCCAGTGGTCTCTCCCGTCCCGGCCGGCGCCTGCTCCGCCGGGGACAGACTGGCCCACCTTGGGGGTGCGGCCCATCTCGCCGCTCCAGACCACCAGTGTTTCATCGAGCATGCCGCGCGCTTCCAAATCGTCGAGCAGGGCGCAAAGGGCCCGATCGCCCGGGGGGCACAGGCGAGTTTTAAGGTCGATGAAGTTGCGAGAATGGGTATCCCAGTAGACGCTCACATTGGTGATGCCATCGTTTTGCCAATAAACCGTCACCAGGGGCACGCCTGCCTCCACCAAGCGCCGGGCCTGGAGGACTGATTGGCCATGGATGTTCAGGCCGTAGCGTTCGCGCACCCCGGGGGGCTCTTGGCTGAGGTCGAAGGCCGCCGCGGCTTTGCGGTTAGAAAGCAGGCCGAGTGCCCGATCACGGTGCAGGGATTGGGCGGCTGTGTCGCCACGGGTTGGTTGTGCCATGCTACCCAGTGCTTGAAGGAGCCTGGCCCGGTCTTCCATGCGCATGCCAGCCAGATCGGCTGAAGGGGTGATCTCTCCCACGGTGTAGTCGGCGGCGTTGGGGTTGGCATCGATGCGCATGGGCTGCCAGACCGGCCCCAGCCAACCCGAACCCTGACCGTGGGTTTCCTCGACAAAACGGGGTGCCTTGTCGGGCGAATGTGGCATCAGGTTGATGGCGGGTGGCAAGGGGCTGCCGGCCCCCCTGCCCATGCTGGCAAGCACCGACGACATACCCGGAAAATCCTCGCGGAGCGGTTGGCCCTGGTTCAGCATGGGCTGGCCGGTTAGCAGCAGGTGCGGGGCGGTGGTGTGGTTGACATCGGTGTGCGTCATGGAGCGGATCATGCTGACCCGGTCGAGGCGTTTGGCGATGCCTGGCAGGTGCTCGCAAACGCGGATGCCTGGCAGTGCGGTTTGGATGGTGGAAAATTCGCCCCGATATTCGACCGGTGCATCGGGCTTTGGATCGAGTGTGTCTTGCTGGGCTGGGCCGCCCCAGAGGAAGATGAAGATGCAGGCTTTGGCTTTTTTTGGCGTGGTTGGGCTGGCCGCGCCGGCGGCCAAAACGGTGGGCAAGTCTATTCCCAGCAGGGGCAAGGCCCCCACTTGAATCGCCTGCCTGCGGGAAAAACGCCCATTACCCATGATTGCTGCCTGAATTTCGCCTCTTGATCCCATGACACCTGTGTCAACTTTAACATTTTTTTGGCGGAGCGGCTGTTTGCCTTGGGGGAAGCGAAAGATTATGCTCGGAACGGGTTTGAACCTTGTTTTTTGGAGGCAGCCATGCTGCGTCGTAACTTACTCTCCCTTGGTTTGGGCGTGCTGTGCGCATCGGGGTTGTTCGCCCAAGATGGCGAGAAGAAAATCCCCAAGTTGCTGGTGATCACCGAGTCGAAGGGCTTTGTGCACGAGGTGGTGAAGCGGCCCGCGCCAGACAAGTTCTGCATCGTGGAAGAGGCGCTGACCAAATTGGGCAAGGACACAGGCGACTTCGAGGCGGTCTGCTCCCAGGACAGCCGCAAGGCGATCACCGCCGAAAACCTGAAGCAGTATGATGCGGTGTTTTTCTACACCACAGGCGACCTGCCCTGGAGCGAGACCCAAAAGGCCGACTTGCTGAACTATGTGAAATCGGGCAAGGGGTTCACCGGCAGCCACTGCGCCACCGACACCTTTTATGGCTGGACCCCCTATGGCGATATGATTGGTGGCTATTTTGATGGCCACCCTTGGCACACCAAGGTGAATGTGGTGGTGGAAGACAGGACCAATCCCGCCACCAAGCACCTGGGCGAGTCGTTCGAGATAACCGATGAGCTGTACCAGTTTCGCACCCCCTACAACCGCGACAAGCTGCGCGTGCTGATGCGCATCGACCCGAAATGGGCCAAGGAAAAGAGGCTGGACGAGTTGAAGCAGATTGCCAGTCGCAAGGCCGCCCTCGAGGCCAAGGCGGAAAGCCTGGCCAAGGAAGGAAAGACAGCCGAGGCGGAGAAGGCGAAATCGGATGCAGCCAAGCTGAAGCCGGGTGTGCACCGCGAGGATGATGACCACGCTTTGGCTTGGGTGCGCGATTATGGCAAGGGGCGGGTGTTTTACACCGCCTTGGGACACCGGCCCGAGGTATGGAAAGACAAGCGATTTTTGGACCATGTGCGCGGCGGCATGCAATATGCCATGGGCAAGGCCACAAGCGACGCGTCGCCAAGGCCCGCGCCTGGTGAATGATGGTTTGTGGCCAATTTTTTGACAGTTGGCGGCACGAGGCGTTTGGCTAATAAGCCTGCGCCTTGTGCCAATAGGGCCAAGGGGCAAGATCTTGTTTGGTAATATGGCGTCTTTTTTTGTCACTCATTTCTAGGCAATGTGGGAAAAACATGTCTTCATATCGCGCTTTTATCAGGGCGGGTTTGTTGGGTCTGGCCTGCGCTTTGGCCGTGGCTGGCGGAGTGAGTCGGGCAGGCGAGACCGCCTTGGACCGTTATGTGAAAAAACCAGACAACACCTATTCCTGGAAGGTGTTGAAGAAGTTTGAGGCTGCGGGCACCACCCAGTTTGTGGTGGAGCTGATCAGCCAGACCTGGCGCAATTCGGCCGAGGTGAACCGCCCGGTGTGGAAGCACTGGCTGGTGATCACCAAGCCCGACAATGCCAAAAGTGACACCGCGTTTTTGTTCATTGGCGGTGGCGCCAACCGGGAGGCTGACAAGCCGCCAACCGGCGCTGATGGCCGCACCTTGGCCATTGCCAAAGCCACTGGTGGCGTGACCGCCGAACTGAAGATGGTGCCCAACCAGACCCTGCAGTTTTTGGGCGATGGTATCAATCGGACCGAAGACGACCTGATCGGCTTCACTTGGGACCAGTTTTTGAAAACGGGTGACGAGACCTGGCCGGCCCGACTGCCAATGACCAAGAGCGCGGTGCGCGCGATGGACTGCATGCAGGAACTGCTGGCCAGCGACGAGGGTGGCAAGCTGAAGCTGGAGAAATTCGTCATTTCGGGCGGATCGAAGCGTGGCTGGACCACCTGGTGCACCGCCGCGGTGGACAAGCGGGTGGTGGCGATCATTCCTGCGGTGATTGATGTGCTGAACCTGCGCGATTGCATGCGCAACCATTTGTGGTCGTATGGTTTTTACACCCATTCAGTGGGTGATTATGTCCGGCACAACATCATGCAGCGCATGGATGACCCGCGCGTTGACAAGCTGTATGAGATTGAAGACCCATGGTCCTACCGCGACCGCTACACCATGCCCAAGTATATTGTGAACTCGGCAGGTGACCAGTTCTTCTGCCCCGACTCGTCGCGGTTTTATTTCGATGGCCTGCCGGGCGAGAAGCACCTGCGCTATGTTCCCAACACTGACCACTCGCTGAATGGCAGCGACGCCACCGAGTGCTTGGCCGCGTTTTTCCACTCTGTGCAAAGTGGCAAGGAGCGCCCCAAGTATGCGTGGTCTTTTGAAGGGGACGATAGCATCAAGGTGGTGTGCGAGACCAAGCCCAAGGAAGTGAAGCTGTGGAAAGCCACGAACACCAAAGCGCGCGACTTCCGTCTGGAAAAGATTGGCAAAGCCTACACCAGTGTGAAACTGGAAGAGCAGGGCCAAGGGGTTTATGTTGGCAAGGTGGAAAAGCCCGCCGAAGGTTGGACGGCCTATTTTGTGGAAATGACTTTCCCTTCGGGCCTGCCTTTGCCTTTGAAGGTCACCTCGGGTTGCCGCATCATTCCCGAAGTATTGCCTTTCAAGAGCCTTGACCCGGCGAAGGGCGCCTTGGAGGCCGAACCCAAGCGCAAGTAGTCGTCTCCTTTGCAAAAAAGCCTCGGGGGCACAGCCGAAAAGCTGTGCCCCCGAGGCTTTTCCCGTGGGTGGTTCAGGCTGAAAGTGTCTCCGCCGCCGGTTTGGTCAAGGCACTGGTTTAGCCTTGGGCAACTGATAGCTCCCGTCTAGTACCGAGGTGCCCGGACGATAGATCCGCATCAGGAAATTCCAGCCCTCGGGGCGTCCAGCCGGTTGGCCACATCACCGCACTGTTCCTTCGTTCCGAAATAAACGGTGAAGGTGCCGTCCGGCAGGAACATCTAGAGAACCATGCTGGTGGTCGGTCCCGCCACCGACAAAACCTGCTCGATGGTGCTACCAAGGGGCCAATTCAGCCGCCCGGGCTCTTTCGTTCCTCACGGTTCGTCGATGGGCAAACTTGAGGAAATAATTGTTCTTTTTGAAAACGCGTGGATAGTTTTTCCGTTTATTCAGCAAATTCAGCAACTTTCTCCGTGATACATCCGATAGAGACTAAGGTGATTTGCAGTTGCATGGTGTGGTGCCTTTGGGATGGGACAGATAAGCGTGGTAAACCCGGCCGAAAAGCAATCGTCCACGGTGATTCCGGCACATACTGCCGGAGGATTGCTGCTACAGGTCGTCCGGTATGCCATTGCCATTGCTGCCCTGATTGGTGCCGGCATTGCAGTGGTTTTGTGGTGGGTAGCGCGGGATATTTCCACCGAAAATGCCTATGTGGTGGGCAATGTAACACCCATTTCCGCCGAAGTGACCGGGAATGTGGTGGCGCTGTTCGCAGATGACAACATGTTGGTCAAGGCGGGCGAACCGCTGTTACAGATAGATCCTGTGCCTTATCAGTTGTCTGTTGAAGAGGCCCGGGCCGATTATCGCAAGGCGCTGAAAGAACTGGAGGCCGCCGCGATCACGGTGCGTCTGACCGACCAAGACCGCAAATCGGGATTTGATTCAGCGCAGGCGCGCATGCGGGAGCAGGAAGAAGGCCTGAAGGCGAGCGAGTTAGAAGCTAGCGCCCGCGAGAGCATCCACAACAAAGAGAAGGAAACCTTGCTGGCCAGCCGAGCTGAAGAGCCGGGCTTGATAGCGCTGGAGCGCAATGCTCGCGACTATTTTGAGCGGTATGACTCGCTCGCCAAATCGGGTGACATACCGATTCAGGACCGTGACAACAAAGAAGCCACTTGGAAAGATGCCCTAGCCCGATTGAACAACCTGAAAAGCCGTATAGCCGCTTTGGAGAGCCAGGTGATGGCAAGCGACCTCGATCGCAGGCAGGCGCTGGTACGGGTGGAAAAACAAAAGCGGGCAGTGTCTGATTCCCAGGCGATGGTGGGCCGGGCGCAGGCTGGGCTGCTTCAGCCCGACATTGCCGAGGCAGACCGCTCAGCGCTCCAGCGGCGGGTGGATTTGTCGAGGGCCAAATTGCAACAGGCCCGTCTGCGTTTGGCAAACACGCTGGTGCGAGCGCCTATGGCCGGCATTGTCAGCAAGCGAACCGCGCAATTGGGGCAGACGCTCACCTCAGGCCAGCCATTCCTGAGCATCACACCGCTTGATTTGGACAATGTGTGGGTGGTGGCGAACTTGCGTGAGGACCAACTGGCGCGCACCAAGGTGGGCCAGCAGGTGATGGTGACAGTCGACGCCATTCCGGGCATGGAATTCGCGTGCTGGGTGGAAAGCCTTTCAGGTGGCACGGGGGCGGCGTTCTCGCTGTTTCCACCTGACAACGCGACGGGCAATTTCACCCGCATTGTCCAGCGTTTGCCTGTTCGACTGAGGTTCCAGGCCAAAGAAAACTATCAAGACCGAATCAGGCCCGGCATGTCGTGCAAGATCAAGATTGATCCTGATGTGACGGTGCGGGAAGCGAGTGTGGGCCAATGAGTAAGCCTCGCGTATGGCTGGCACTTTGTCTGTCGGGTTGCCTGGCTTGGGGCATCCCAGTGGGCAGGGCCCAGGAAAAAAGCGACAGCTTGCCGCTACCCACCCTGATTCCACCTGCAACCGATCCAACCCCGGCGGTTGGGCAGGGCCAGGCGATCAATTTGCCTTTGGCCCTGTCGAAAAGCCTTGCCAATGTGCGCACAGTGCAGGCAGTGTTGAACACCCGCACCTCGACAGTGGGCCGGTTTGAAGCGTTGAAGCATTTTGTGCCCATGGCCAACCTGCCGCAATTGTTTGTCGGGTTGCAAAACGCCTCGGGCCGCGATGGATCGGGCAGCATCTTTCCGGATGTGACCGGTGGTACCTTGTTTTTTGGCGAGGGGCTGGTTCACGCCGAGCTAAACCGGGCAAACCTGTTCTTCCCGCTGGACCCATCTGGTCAAATCACGGCTTTGCCTATCGCTGAAGAAGGGATTCGGGCCAAGTTGCTGATGGAGGAGTTGGTGAGGCGGTCGCAGGTGGAGTTGGCCGCGCAAGGCTATTTCGAGGCGAAGCGTTTGCGTCATGCCGCCCTGACGGCCAATTTGGCGCGTGACTATGCCGCTGCTCGGGAGGCCAGGGTGGAGCGGCGCTTGCGGCAGAGGCAGGTGCATGATGTGGAGCTGACTTCCGCCAGGGTTGACAACACCAAAAGCCGGGTGATGGTGGAGGAGGTTGAGCGGGCCTCACGCTTGGCGCAGCGCCGCTTGGGCCAAACCCTGCACACCAGCCGTTTGCTGGTGCCTCAGGGGGGCGAACCGGTTTCCGTGAAGCTGGATGGACCTTATTCGTTTGATTTGGCAGCGGAAGATTTGGTTAATTTGGATTTGGTGGCCGACTTGCCGCAGAGCCGCGAAGAGGCTGTTGAGATGGCCCGCCGCAAGCGGGTTGAGGTGCGGATTTTGATCATAGGCCTGAACATCGCCCGGCTGGGTGAGCGTAGGGATTTGCTGCGTCTTCTCGGTTTGGGTAGTTTGCCTTTGGGCCTGTCTTTCAAGAACACCACCATAGCCAACGGTGGCCCGGCGACATTGGGTACAATCTTTGGCACCTTGTATGATGTGCCGGTGGTGGATATTGGTTTCTGGTCGAATGTGCGGCGGGCGCGTTTGGAGGTAGTTCGCTCTCAACTGGATCTTGAAAAGGTTCTATTAGAGGTTGAGGAAGACGCTGGCAACGCTTGGGACCGTCTGCGGCAGGCAGAATATGAATATGGCCAAAAGCAAAGGGAAGAGGCTCTGACTGTGGAGTTGCGGGAACGCTCGGGCCGCATGTTGGACCAAAAACAGGCCATCCCGCTGGATGTGCAGGAGGCAGATTTGGCGTTAAGCCAGGCCCAGACCAACCGGTGGACCGCTTGGTACAACCTGCAACTCGCCCGCTTGGATCTGCTTCGCTCCACCGAAATGTTGCTCGATTATCTGAGGGATGCCGGCATCGAGGCACCGCCCCAAGTGATTGTCGCGGATGCCAAGCCTTCGCTGTGGCACCGGCTCACCTGCAAGATACGCCCCGCCCACACGCATGGGGAGGTGAACCCATGAATCCCATAAATGGCACAAGGTCCATTCAGTTAGGCAGGCGGGGTTTTATCGGTATGGCAGCCGGTTGGTTGAGCTGCTCACTGCATGCACAAGAGGCTGGCACCCTGCCGGCACCCAGGCTGGACGATGCGAGCCGGCCCCTGAAGGTAGCTCCGACTGTATTGGCAGCGGGAAGCGCGAACATTGTGCGGGTGCGTCAGGTTTTGCCCCATGATGGCCTGGCACCGGGCGACAGGTTGTTGAACAGTCTTCCCGACTTGCAGGTGGGTGACCGGTTTTTGGCCTCATTGGCTGACCCGTTGAAGGTGCCGGGCCAAACAGTGGTTCTGGTGGGTGGCGAAGTGGGTGAGATTGTCGCCCCGGGCAGGTTTGGAAAAAACGGCAAAGTATACCTCAAATTATCACAATTGGTGAGGCGCGAGGAGGACACTATTGTCCCCTGGACACTCGACACCACCGATTTCTCCAAACACCCGCACTTGAAGCGGGCGCTGATCAATTCGCTGTTTCTGGGTGAAGGTGCCGGTGTGGGCATGAGTATCGCTTCGCAATTCAGCTTCACTGGCGTTAACCCGCTCTTCATGGGCATAGGCGCTGGGGCGGGGTTGCTGGTGGGCATTGGCCTCGTTTCGCTGCGGCGCGGGGCCTCAGCCAAACTGGAGCCAGGCGACACCTTCGAAGTGGAGGTTGGCTCGTGCCGGTGCAAGGTATTGCCGCGTTCCACTGAAATAATGCTGTACCCAGCCAATGCGCCTGCAACGGGGGCGAAAAAATGAAGCGAATGAAACTGTGCCTTGGGCTATTGGCCATGGTGGCGCTTGCTGGATGCTCACGGCCTCTGGAGAGACAGCCGGTAATGCAGGGTGAGCACCTGCCACCAGCCTACCCCCGCAGCGCCATCACCGACCCCGCCACTGTGTTGGGCATCAAAACCCTGGAAGTGGCTGTGGCCGCTCTGAAGGGTGCAGATGGCCAGCCGCTGTACAGCGCAGTGGAGATTTTGCCACCTACCCGCACCGTGTTGCCCTATGGTGTGGGCCGGTATGAGCAGCAAATGCGCTTACCGGTGATACTCACCACCGGCCCGGCATGGGCAAAACTTGATAGCGTTGCCCGGGAGAAGCTGGTGCGCGATACCCACGCCCGCTGCATTGAGGCGCTAAGCCGGGCCGCCTGCAAGCTGCCTTTAACGCTAACAGTGCAAGAGCCCCGCGGTTGGCAGGTAGCCTGGATGAACGACCCCGAACCTGGCCGCTCGATATTTGTCGGTGATGGGGATGAATGAGCCGGTCGTGCCCGCGCTGGAGCCGGTGGCATTGCCGGCTAGGCGTTGGGCGGCTTTGTTGGCATTGGCCTCCGTTTGGTTGACCACCGCCGGACACACCTCGTGCTTCCGTGAAATGGACGCTGCCCGCGGCTGGGTGACCACCGACGGCTACTCACTGCACAGTGGTTACCTCTTTTCAATAGCCTGCGGCTTGGTAATCACCTTGGCCAACCGGCCGTTGAGTTCGCCAGCCCGGGTGATGCGGCTGGGTTTGGGGTTGTTGATAGTTGGATCGTTCTACAACGGGCTGATGCTGCTTGCCCCTTTCCGGTGGCTGGTGGCTAGCCGCATGGCTGCCGGTTTTGGAGCTGGCATGGTGTTGGCGGCGGCCCCCATCGTGGGTGCGGCGGCGGGAAGCAGGCTGTTTGCCTGGTCTGGAATCGTTTTGCCATCTATTGGAATCCTTGTTATTTCCTCTGCCGCTGATTTTTATCGCGAGCATGGTTGGGATGGCGGGTTTCTATTCGAGGGCTGCATTGCCCTTGCCGCGTTGTTGATCCTGCTTGTGTGGGGTAATGAAAAAAGTAGGCCCGCCAGGCCGGTTGTGCCTTTGTGGTACTGCTGTTTTGTCGGTTTTCTCGGTTGTTTATGGTACGCCCAATCGTATGGCCAGCTTCAAGGGTGGTGGGAAGATAGCCGGGCGAGGCTGGCCATGGCTGGTTGTCTGTTCTTTCTGGCACTGGTGGTGGCGACCGTGGTCCTCAGGCCCGATGCATTGCCCATGGTGGGCTGGCCCACCTTGATAGTTGCGGCTTTTGCTGGTTTCGTGCAGTATTTCAATGTGTCGGATATGGGAGTTTATGGTGGCATACTGCGTGACTTGGGAATGATTGACCGCAGCCTGCTCATTTGGCCTTTGTCGATAGGGGCTGCCTGCGCCACTTTGCTAGCCATCGCTTTGCCCTCCACCCGTTGTTTCACATTGTCTGGTTTGTTGGCCATTTCTTTGGGGATGTGGCTTGCCCACCAAAAGACCATCGATTGGCCTTACTGGGCCGCACTGAACCAGGCGCAATTCAACTGGTTTGCCGCACCCGGGTTGTGGGAGCTTGCCCCGGCAAGGTTTTTGATGGGTTTTGGTGCCAGCCTGACCCTGATTGGGTTGCAGCGGGCTACCATGAGCCCAGCCGCTTTTGAGCCACTGCGCCGCGACCTGTTGACAGTTTTTCAGTTTATGGGCGGCGCATTTTCCATTGGCGTGCTGACACTATGCACCACCCGTGGCTATCAAAATGAATATTCCTTTGTCGCCGAGCGGCAATACATTCAGCCAGAAGTGTATGTGGAATACGGTGGCATCTTGAAAAACCACCTGCACACGCAAGGCTTTGGCAATGCCGAGGCGGGTGCCAGATCCCTGTTGCATGGCAGCGTGGTGTATGAGGCCAATAACTTGGTTTTCGCCTCGATTTATGGCGGTTTCTTGGCAGCCGCTCTGGTGTTTGCCGCGCTGGTGACAGTCTGGTGGGTTTGGGCCTGGCTTGGATTTGCCGCGCGGCAAAAAGCCTGAGCCTTCACCTTAGTGCCTACGGGTCAGGCCAAAATGCCTTGCACCACCTTGCCATGCACATCGGTCAGCCGGAACTGACGGCCTTGGTAGCGGTAAGTCATGCGTTCGTGGTCGATGCCGCACAGGTGCAAAATGGTGGCTTGGTGATCGTGCACATGGACCGGATTTTCCCGGATGTTCCAGGCAAAGTCGTCGGTGGCGCCATGCACATGGCCGCCCTTCACCCCACCACCGGCCATCCACAGGCTGAAGGCGCGGCCAAAGTGGTCACGGCCATTGGGTTTGCCCTCGGGGCCTTGGCCGAACGGGGTGCGGCCAAACTCGCCGCCCCAAACCACCAGCGTGTCGTCGAGCATGCCGCGCTGTTTGAGGTCTTTCACCAAGGCGGCTGAAGGCTGGTCGGTGTCTTCGCACTGCTTTTCAAGCTGGGTGAACAGGTTCGAGTGCTGGTCCCAGCCTGAGTGCATGAGTTGCACATAGCGGGTGCCGCCCTCGAGCAGCCGCCTGGCGATCAGGCAGTGCCTGGCGAAGCTGCCTGGCTCATGCACCTGGGGGCCATACATATCGAGTATGTTCTTGGGCTCGTTGGAGAAATCCAGCAGGTTGGGCACGCTTGACTGCATGCGGAAAGCCATCTCGTATTGGGCGATGCGGGTGTCGATTTCCGGGTCGCCATAATCGTTCAGGTGGGTTCGGTTGAGTTCCGCGATGCCTTCGAGCAGTTTTTCGCGTGATGAGCGACTAACACCTTCCGGATTGGTTAAATAGGGCACCGGGTCGCCCGCGCCGCGAAACCGCACACCTTGGTACCGGGTGGGCAAAAAACCCGAGCCCCAGTAGTAGTCAAAAAAGAGCTGGCCGCAGGTTTTGCCTTTGTCGGAGCTGGTCATCACCACAAAGGCTGGCAGGTTGTCGGTGTCGCAACCCAGCCCATAGGTGAGCCATGCCCCCAGGCTGGGCCTGCCGGGCACCTGTGCACCTGTGAGGAAGAAGGTGACACCGGGCGCATGGTTCACAGCCTCGGTGTTCATCGAGCGCACCAAGGTGATGTCGTCGGCAATCGAGCCGATGTGCGGCATCATGCTGGTGATTTCCAGCCCTGATTTGCCATATTTCTTGTAGGGCTTGATGGCCGGGACAATGGAGTATTTTTTCAGGCCCGAAGTCATGGTCGACAGGCGGGTGGTGCCCCGGACACTTTCGGGAATCTCCTGACCGGCCATGCGGGCCATCACCGGTTTGGGGTCAAACAGGTCGGAATGCGATGGAGCCCCACCCTGCCACAGGTAGACCACCCGCTTCGCCTTGGGCGCAAAATGAGGGTAGCCACCCACGCCCGGGGGGACTGAGCCAGAACCAGCGGAGGCCTGCCTGCCTAAAAGTGTAGCCAAAGCGGCAGTACCCAACCCGGTGGCTGATTTGCCAAAAAACGCCCGGCGGGTTATCCGGGAGATCTGTTCGCGCATGGGATTGGTCATTGGCTTACTCCCGGGTGAGGGCCTCGTCAAGGTTGTAGACAGCCAGGCATAATTGCGTCCAGGCGGCCAGTTTGGCTGGATCGGTCTTGGTGTCGCGGGGGGTGGCGCCCAGGTTGGTGGCTTGTTTGGCGGCAAGCGGGTCCCGTTCAAAGGCCTTTGTCTGCACCTGCAGCATGTTGTTCAGGGTGACTTTTTCACCCGCTGCGGGTTTGCGCGCCAGCACCAGTTCAAATAGCCGGTCCAGCCGGGCACCCTCTTCGGGGAATTTTTGAATCAGCGTGGTGGCAAGCTCTCGGGAGGCCTCGTTCCAGGTGGCATCGTTCAGCGTCGTCAAAGCGTGCAAGGGGGTGTTGGTGGTTCCCGCCCGCACCCTGCATGCCTGTCGGCTTGAGGCGTCGAACATGTTTGCCGGGCCCACGGTACGCCGCCAAAAGGTGTAAAGGCTGCGGCGGTGCAGGTCTGCGCCCGACGAGGCGGGGTAGGTGAAGTCGCGCTCTTTGGTGATGGCCAGCGCATCCCAAATGCCATTGGGCTGATAAGGATAGACCGGCTTGCCGCCCAGACGCTTGTCCAACAGGCCGCTGGTGGCCAAAGCCACATCACGCAACACCATGGCCGGCAGCCTCACCCGTGGGAAACGAGCCAGTAGACGGTTTTCAGGATCGAGTGCCAACTGCCCGGCGGTCACTTTGCTGGAGCGCTTGTAGGCGGCGCTGGTCACCAGCAGGCGGTTCATCGCCTTCAT
>CAIWHS010000338.1 GCA_903912515.1 uncultured Planctomycetaceae bacterium | reverse complement strand
TCCAACAGCCTTTGGGCTTTCAAGAGCAAGCAGCACCGCATCTACCAGGTTGCCGACATAAATACAGTTCATGGCTTGGCACCCGCTTCCCAAATATTTAACCTTTTTTTGGCGCAGGTTCTCAACCAGTTTTGGCAAAACGGTGCGATCCCTAGGGCCATAGATAAAGCCTGGGCGCAAAACGACCACGGGCATGCCTTGTTTGTGGTGATATTCCAGGGCCAAGCGGTCTGCTTCGGCCTTAGACTGGGTGTAACCATCCATGTGGGCAACAGGCAGGGGGGTGGTTTCGTCGGTTCCGTGGTGGTGGCGAGCCTCGTAGGTTCCCAGGCTGCTCACATGGACAAAACGCTTAAGCGATGGCCCGTTTGAGGCCTCTAGCAGATGGCGTAGGCCTTCGACATTGGCCTCACGGTATTCCTCCAATGGCCCCCAATCGCCCACTTTGGCGGCGCAGTGGACGACCTGATCCACGCCCGTGCCGGCAGCCCTGAGCGCTTCTGGCTGGGTGAGATCACCCTGAAACACCTCGACATTGAGCGAGGGTGCCCAAGGAAACGGGCCCCTAAGGTCACGGACAAGGGCTCGAACCTTGTCCCCACGAGCGGCAAGAGCCTCGACTACATGGCTGCCCACGCAGCCAGTTGCGCCGGTCACCAAAACAATTCGCTGGGCCATCGAAAACTCTCCCGGGCATGCAAACAGAAGTCTGAACAGTCCCTAAGCAACAATGTTTTGCGCCCTATAGGCGATTTGGGCAGGAGTCAGGCCTTCAATGCAGGCTGAATCAGCGCCAGACTTTATGTTGGCAACCCCTGTAGCCTGATCAAGGCGAGGGGCAATTTTTGTGCAAGATTTAGCCAATTTTGCCCCGCACAAATGGTCCTGCCGCCGAACTTGAGGGATTTTTGAACCAATTACCTTGATGGGCTTGACACACCAAAGCCCCTGTATCTATTGCCCCCCGGACCTAGGGCGAATCACGTCCAAGGCGGGGGAAGCAGTAACGGCATGGCAGGCACAAAGCCCCAGGGCGAAAATAAGCATGCGCGCGGCTGTGCCTTTTGGGCACGGACGATGGCCATCGCCTTGGCGCTGGCAGGTGGATCTGTCGCCTTGGCGCAACCACCGGCCCCACCGCCACTCAATCCCGGACCGCTTGGAAACGCGCGGACAGTTCCGGCAGGACCAGAGCGAGCCCCAAGCCCCAAGCCACTTTCCGCACCAGCAAGGGCCCTTGAGCCTAGAAACGCATCAACCGGGCCGCAAAAAATCATGGTTGGGGATGTGATCATCCAAGGCAACCGTCATGTGCCCACGCAATCCATCCTGAACCAATTGCAAACCCGGCCTGGGGCAATTTTTTCCACCCATCTTGTGGAAGAGGATGTTCGCAAGTTGATGGCTTCCAAACAATTCGCCACGGTTGACCCTCGGATAGAAAACGAATCTGGCAGCAAAGTGAATGTGTATTTCTTGATTCGGGATTTCCCTTCAGTTGTGCAATCGGTGGAGTACCGTGGGGCCAAGCACCTTAAAGATGAAGAACTGAACACACTGACCATGATCAGCCGGGGCAAACCGTTGAGCCCTGTGGCCAACAAATTGGCGTGTCAGGCGATCATGCGGCGATACCAAGAAATGGGCCGTCCGTTCGCTAGTTGCGAGTTGTTGAAGGGTCATGAACCCGGAGACACGGAAGTAATCTTCAATATCACCGAAGGCCCGATTGTGCGAGTGAACGGGGTAGCCTTTGAAGGGCAAACCTTCGTCACTGGGCCTGTGCTGAAGACACATGTGCAGTCGAGCAAGGCAATTTTGGGAACCTTCGGCGGCAAATACAACTCGGCCATGGCCGACAATGATGTGCTCAAGTTGGAAGAGTATTACAGGTCGCACGGATTTTTGGATGTGAAGGTGGGCCGAGAACTGCGCTACACAGCAGACGGTACTGAAGTGGAGCTGGTGTTCCATGTGAACGAGGGCGTGCGATACCACATCCACGGACCGCCTCAGGTGGTTAACGCCAAGAGTGTGCCCCCTGAGCAGCTTGAGCAACTGAGCAAGGTGAAATCGGGCGACTTTTTTAGCGAAGGCAAAATCAACGCGGACAAGCGGGCGATCGAAGATTACATCGGCTATATGGGCCGCGAGGCGCGTGTGAACCCGCAGCCGGTGTATGTGCAAGAGGCTCCGGGCCTGGTTCGGTTGCAGTATGAGGTTTCAGAACGGCAACCCGCGCGTGTGGGCCAAGTTTTGGTGGTTGGCAATGAGCGAACCAAACAGAATGTGATTTTGCGTCAAGTGCCCCTTTACCCTGGGCAAGTGCTCACCTATCCGGACCTTCGGGCAGCGGAGCGCAACCTGACACGGCTTAATATATTCGAGTCCAGCGAGAATGTGCACCCTACGGTGACGGTTTTGGACCCTGAGAACGAGAGCGAGTACAAGGACCTGCTGGTGCAAGTGCAGGAAACCACGACCGGCAGTCTTCTGTTTGGCGTGGGTGTGAACTCTGACGCAGGGTTGAACGGCTCGATCGTGATGAACGAGCGCAACTTCGACATCACACGATTGCCGACCAGCTTTGACGATTTGATTGCTGGCAATGCTTTCCGCGGTGGAGGCCAGGAGTTTCGGGCCGAGGCGGTTCCGGGCACGCAGCTTCAGCGGTATAGCGTGAGCTGGAGAGAGCCATTCCTGTTTGATAGCCAGTGGAGCCTTGGCACCAATGCGTTCTATTTCACGCGCCAGTACAACGAATATCAGGAAAACCGATATGGCGGCAAAATCCCCATCGGCAGGCGCTTGAACCAGTATTGGTCGTTCAACGCCTCGGTGCGGGCTGAAAATGTGGGCGTGTTCAATGTTCAACCGTGGGAACCGGAAGCCTACACATCTGTGGAAGGTTACAACTTTCAGGTGGGCGTGCGCGCAGGGTTGGTGCGTGACAGCAGAGACAGCCTTTTGAGGGCAACTGAAGGCTCCTTGCTGGATGTTGGCTTTGAGGAAATGTTTGGCGCTTACACCTTCCCGCTGTTCAACGCGGAATTCAACAAGTACTTCACCACTTATCAGCGGGCCGATGGTTCGGGCCGCCATGTGCTGGCTTTCCGGTCGCAATTCTCATGGGCTGGCAGTGAAACGCCTGTTTACGAGCGGTTCTTTGCTGGTGGTTTCCGCTCGATTCGCGGCTTCCAGTATAGAGGCGTGGGCCCCAGCGAGGGCGGCTACATGACGGGTGGTGATTTCATGTTGTTGAACTCGGTTGAGTACCAAATTCCGGTTATGGCCAACGACAATGCTTACCTGGTCGGTTTTGTGGACAGCGGCACGGTTGAATCCGACATCTCTAACATCTCCACCTACCGGGTATCCGCGGGTGTTGGTTTGAGGCTGGTGGTACCGATGATGGGGCCTGTGCCCATCGCTCTGGACTTTGGTTTCCCGGTGGTGAAGGCCGACACAGACCGGACGCAGGTATTCAACTTCTGGATGGGCTTCTTCCGCTAAGTTAGAAAATTCCAAGCCAATTACAAAGGCCCCGACATGAACGGCTTTGCCGGTTCTGCGGGGCCTGATCCTTTTACGTGTCCAATGGTTTTGCAAAACCTGCCACATCCGCTTGAACCGGAGACGATGATTTGCTGGAGGCTCTTGCAATGTTCCACCGTCAATCAGTCTGTGGTTTAATTTTAGGCTTAACCCTGGTGATTTTTGCCGGGGTTTTCCGCCCAGCGGAAGGAATCACGGGTAAAATTTCGGACCCTGAAGCATCAAAAGAGGTGGCAATCGAGATAGCGAGCGGGGCTGAGAGCACAGAGGCCTCGCAAGACGGCAACGCACCGGGGCAGAGCACCAGCCGACCAACGGGCGAGGCGCCGGGCAACCTGCCCTAAATCACTCGCTTTTGCATTTACAAAACAAATTTCCAAACAAAAATTTTGACTTCCCGCTTGGCGTACCTATTAATACGGAGTCCAATGCGGACAAAGCATTTCAAATTATAGTTGTGGAGTTTCCCAATGCGTTTCATGCCTTTCCTGGCGGCTGTTGCCGTTACCGTCCTTTCTTTGCCTATTGCTCGCGCTGACGAGCCAAAGGACATCGTCGACACCGCAGTTGGTGCGGGTTCCTTCAAGACTTTGGTTGCTGCAGTTAAGGCAGCTGAATTGGTTGAAACCCTGAAGGGCAAAGGTCCTTTCACCGTGTTTGCCCCAACCGACAAGGCATTCGACAAGGTTGGTAAGGAGAAGATTGAAGAATTGCTGAAGGACAAGAAGGCCCTTGCTGGCATTCTGACCTACCATGTTATCTCTGGCAAAGTGATGGCCAAGGACGCTATCGAGCTCGACGGCAAGTCTGCCAAGACCGTGAATGGTAAAGAAGTGAAGATCACTGTCAAGGATGGCAAAGTATATCTCAATGGCAAAGCCGTTGTGATCAAGGCTGACATCGAAACTTCCAACGGCGTGATCCATGTGATCGACACCGTTCTTTTGCCCCCTTCCGAGTAATTAGTTTAAATTAATCAACACTAAAACACCTCCGCATGTCGGAGGTGTTTTTTTTATAGCTCCGCAAGGAATTGTCCTGGATATCTCCGGGGGTCATTCCTGAAGTTTAGTTATTTGAAACTTGATTCGAGAGTAATGCTTTTAACCCTGCTAGCCCTACACGCCACTTTTTACCTAACAGGCTTTTGGGGTTTGAGTTGCGACTGGCATCTTTGCAGGATTTGGCAAACTGGCAATAAAAGAGTTCATTGGAGAATTCTTCAAGGCCCTTTAGCCATCCTTGGTACGTAACGAACCGCCTCATGAGTTTTGACCGGGCGCTTGGCGAGTTTGCGGGCTTTGGCAAATCGGCAAAAAAAGAGGGCCTTGGAGAATTCTCCAAGGCCCTTTAGCCATTGAGGCATCCTTGCCTAAATGGTTAACCGAAGGAATGCGACCGGATCGATTAGGCAGCTTTGCTAAGCGGGGCAGTTAGGGTGCCCAGCTTGCGGGCCTTGGCGAAATCGATCATGCAACGAAAGATCTGAATGTCGAGCCCGCTTGAGGTGGAGCAGGCGGGTTGCCACTGGATACCCAGGGCCCACCAAGGATCTTCCGGAGAGGTTTCAATGGCTTCGACCATACCGTCTAGAGCAGAGGCGCCGACGCGGAAGGCGCGGGCAACTTTGCCTATGCAACGACGGTGCTCGCTGTTGACGATGACTTCACCTTCGCCGAAGAGGCGTGAGAGTCGGCTTTCCTGGGTGATGTTGAGTGCATGGCGCAGGCCGCGTTCGGGGGGGTGTCGGTGCTGCAGGGCATCGGGAGCCTCGATGGCAATATCAGTCATGAGGGTGCCACCGAAGGCGGAGTTCATGGCATGCATGCCATGGTCGATAGCCAAGATGGGAATACGCAGTTTTCGGCAAGCGATAGCGCATTCCTCCATGTCTTGGACTTTGGGGGCACGGGCATCGTAACCAGCGAGAATAACGCCGGTCATGTCCTGAAGGATGTTTTCCCAGGAACCATTGGGAGTTTGTTCGCCTAGCAGAACGGGCTCGGCCTCTGCGACCTCAACCGCTGACTTGATTCCAGCGGCCCATAGTCCGCTACCGTGTTTGCGATCGGAGAAATAGGATTCGGGTCCGAATACAGCGATACGAGGAATTTCAGCGATAGCCAACATGATGTGATAAGTCCTTCCTGTGACGCCCCGAGGCATCCTGCCTTGGTAAGTGGCAAACCCGCAGCTGCGAGCTCAGGGGAAGTTATAAACTGGCGGAAAGCGATGTTCCAGCTGTAATTGGAAAATTTTTTATTTTTTTTTGTGCCAAGCCTCTCCCTGAATGGCCTTGTCCAGAGGATTTGGAGGGCCGATCCTGTGGAATGGCGCTTTTAATGCGGGCTTTGGGGGGAGTTTTCACAAAGCCTTGGTTTTTTAAATTGTGGATTTTTTTGGCGGAAAATGACAGTTATGACCTACACAGCAGACAGTATTTGGAATGAAGAGCGCGTGGGCACGGCGCGCGTCCATGCCAGTGACATGCCCATGCTTTGCTGTGCCCGGGCCATGCTTTCGTTGGAAATTGGAATACCGACTTTGCCTCTGGAGCGAATCTTGGGGAAACCGGCTGACAGACTCAGCTCGGAAGGTGCGGGCCTTTTAAAAACATGGATCAGGCGGTCGGTGCCGCGGCTTTTGGCCCGTTTTGGTGGCGGGTTGATTCGGCCTTGGCCCGAAAATGGAACTTTGGTTCGCCAGCCTTTGTGGCAAAGGGAATCTGGAAAGCATTTGGATATTGATTTCGACCAAGACGCCTGGAACATTTTGCGTTGGTTGGCACATCTAGAACCTGTGATCGAAAAAGAAGTGGTGACGATTGCTCCCGTACCACCGTCTTGGGCAGGCAAGACCGGGCAGGCCTTTTTTATGTGGCGTCTGGTTGACACTTTGGGCCGGCACGGGGCATGCGGCGCAGCCAGGGATGCTGCCCTTGAGGCCTGGGCTGGTCATCATTTGCCTTTGTGGCTTGGACATCCGCTGGTGCCAACCCGGGAAGGCAGCAAGCCTTGGTCGGGCTGGCTACAAGGGGGATGGCTCACGCAATTGGAAGGTTGCCAAAGCTGGCTTTGCCATCGGTGGGAGGATGAAATTGGTGACATGGTTACAGTGCGGCGAAACTCTGATGCATGGCTTTGCCGTTTGGAAAAAATCTGTGAACGCGGTCGGGCCTGGTTGAAATGGTCGTCTTCGGCCGAAGGAAGATGGGACTTGGCCGGGCCACTTTATCGAGCCCTTTGCCCGGGTACCCTGAACGGGCTTTTAGAAACCATGGACCGGCTGAAACCGGAGATGTTCAGCGCCGGTCTTTCCCAAGGACAGGTGCTGGCAAACCGATTGGGAGTATTGGCCAGCCTTTTTGAGGAAATGGTGCTACATCACCAGCAAGCCCGCTCGCGGTTGTATTTCGACGAAGATCATGCGGCTGCCCAGGCCCTGTTGCACCAAGTGTCGCATTTGCCAGGAACGGAAGACTTTGAAAATTGGGCAGGGCATGTGATGGAGCGGGTTCGGGCGGCGCAAATACCCTAAAAAGCCGGCCCATGGTGGAGTGCCTGCCATACAATGTTAGAACAAGGTAAAAAGTGCTGAACTGAGGGTTTCACAGGGTTTTGAGGAAGACGGAACGCCATGAGCTACGCCTATCGAATTGAAGTGAAGGAATCGCGACTGGTGGAAGTCACCGGCAAGGACAGTTTCACGACCCGGGTAGAGGTTGTAGATGTTCTTCCCGCCCCCGAGATGGTGGCCATATTGGAACGGCGACTGACCGAGGCCGGGTATCAGCGGGATGGGGAAAACCTGATTCACCGTGACGGGGCATTGGAAATTTGCGTGAACCCATCAACCCGGGAGGTTGTGGTTTCTACTACCCGACATGGGACGCGTCAGGTGGATGTAAAATTGAACCGCAGCCTGGAGGCGCACACGCCTAGTGAAATTACTGGAGCAACCAAGCGTCGAGACGAAATCCGCAAGGATTTGGAGGTTGAGGCGAAGGACAGGTTGGATCAGCAGGCGAAGGTGGCTGGCAACCTGATGGAACAGCAATTGCGTGAAAACGCGACAAGAAGCCTGAAAGAAGCCCTTCCGAGTATTCGAGCTGAGTTGTCGAAAATTGGCCATGCAACCCAGGCGGAAGCATTGGAAATCAAGGCACGGCAAATGGGTCGCGTAGAGCGGGTGGAGCACGATGTGCAAAACCAGTCGATGACCATTGTTGTCAAATTGAACTGACATATCCCCTAAGACTGGTGTCTGGCCCACCGGCGCCCACACTCACCATTCATTGGCATAACGAAACAGGATTGAAGTTGCATGCCGCCGATCTCACTTACATTACGCCCGGCGAATTGCCCCGCATCGCTTACCGACCAAGAGGTGATTGAAGCCGCGTATTCGGTCGATCTTGCGGAAGTGGTTCGCAAGCTTTGTCGTGGTGTATCGGTGCTGGTTGAGTGCGAGAAGGAAATCTGCTTGCATGTGCTGATGGCGATACGCCAACGGCTGAAAAGCCTGAAGCCGGCGCGCGAAATTGAAGTGATCAGTGGTAGGCCGAGCACCGACCCCAACGCTGGGAACCTGCTTCAGCGCATGCTTGGAGAACTTGAAAAAGCGGCCACGCAACCCCCGGGCAAGGTGAACATTTTGCCCCACCTTGACCTGCTGACCACATCGGGCGGACCCACCATCACCGACACCGGCCGGGAAGCGGTGAATCAGCTTTACCAAAATCCGCACCATGTGTGGCTTGGTTTTGGCGACCCCACCCTGCCCTTGCCTGGGGTGGTGCGAAACTTGTTTGCCCATCGTATTCAGCTCATGGGTATTCCGCGGGAAAAGCTGGCGTTATTGATCACCGCGTCTGAGTGCAGGAAGTTTGGGGAAACCATCCATGTGGGCGAAGTGTATCGATATGTTTCGGGTGCCAACCCGGTGCGTCTGAGGCGGCTGCTTGCGGCAATAGAGGGACAAGATTTACCCAGTTCCCCCCAAGGCGCGTTGGTTCAATTGCGGCAGGGAACACTTCAAGCGGGATTGGAAATGCCCACAGTGGATTTGGATCGGGATATTGGCGGGTATGGTCGTGTGAAAAAGCGAATCCGCGAAGAAATTTTGGACATTCTGAAGCTGAGGGACATCTCGGAGGATCAGGATCGGGCACGCGGCCTGGAAAACCTGCTACCGCGTGGACTGATTTTCTGGGGCCCACCTGGCACAGGCAAGACGCTGTTCGCCAAGGCGATGGCAACCGCTTTGGGAGCGTCGGTTCAGGTGGTATCGGGGCCGGAATTGAAGAGCAAGTGGGTGGGTGAGAGCGAAGAGAATCTGAGGCGCATTTTCGTCCAGGCGAGGCAATCGGCTCCATCTGTGATCATTTTTGATGAAATTGATTCTTTTGCGGTGGCTCGTGGCACTTTCACCGGGTCGGGTGTCGAGCACTCGATGGTGAATCAACTGCTCACTGAAATGGATGGATTCCGCAAGGAGGAGCTGGTTTTTGTGGTGGCCACCACCAACTTGGTGGAGGTGTTGGACCCGGCGTTATTGCGTCCGGGTCGGTTTGAATACCAGATCCATGTGCCCTATCCCGAAAAGGAGGCCAGGCGGGCCATCCTTGAGGTGCATGGCCGGGCGATGGGCTTACCTTGGGACGAGGAAACATTGGCCCATGCGGTGCGAAGGAGCCGGGGAACGCCCCCTGGGGCCTCGAAAGCCGCCCGTTGGTCTGGTGATCATCTGCAGGCATTTTGCCGGTCGCTGGCAAGGTTGAGGCTGCGCAAAGGACAAACCGGCGCCATCAGCCTTGGCGATGTTGAAGAAGCCCTGAGAGGGCAAGTGGAAAATAAATTACTGACCAGTGAGGAAGCGAGGGTGGTTGCAGGCCACGAATGTGGGCATGCGGTGGTTGGACTGGCGCTTGAGCGCGCGCCTTTGCCTGAGCGGATCGCACTGGGAGACGACATAGCCGGGGCCTTGGGCTATGTGGAGACTGGGCCTGGCAGGCGTATTCACGCTGTTCCTGAACTGTTGGATGCGGTGTGTGTGTTGCTGGCAGGCCGGGAAGCCGAGGTTTTGCTTGAAGGAGAGCTATCGCTTGGTAGTGGCCATGACCTTTGGGAAGCAACCCGGGTGGCTCGCGAATTGGTGGAAGTATATGGCATGGGTGGAGCGAGCACAGGCGTGTGCCATTACGGGGCTCGGGATGGCAGCCCTGAGCGCTATAAGGATTTGTCTGCCAGCGTTCGCGAAGCGTTGGACGCTGAAGTGCGCAAGCTCCTTGAAGAGCAGGTGCTACGGGCGCGGGCGATTCTTGGTGAGCGCAAAGCCCTGATGGGGGCCTTACGCAGCAAACTGTTGGCGCAAGGCAGGCTGGAGTCGGGCGATTTGGCAGACCTGCTGGAGAGCCATGCACCTGACTTGAAAAACCGGATCAAGGCTTTGCGGGCTGATCGCGACGATGAAGAAGCGGAATAGAGCCAAGACAACAGCGTTCAACTTGAGGGGAAAACAACATGGCGGAGATGGTGTTGAAATTGTCGCGGGATCCGGCGAGCGGGCGCCCTGTGGTGGTTGTGGAATTGCATTCGGATTCTGATTCGCTGCCCTTTGAGCACGAGGACTCGCACCGGAAAATCATAGAGGAGCTGATTGGCCGCGGGCTGATTGGAAGTGGAGAAGATCCGAAGCTGATCATCTCTCGCGCGGACAAAAAGGGTAACTCGCTTCCGGTGGAAGGCCATACTGGTTCTGAATCTGACAGGGAGACAGGCAAGCAGGCTGGCAGCCATTGAAAGATGCGCGGCAGAACTGAACCATTTACCCGGAATGAGCGACACGGAAAGAACGATGGCCAAGGCATGGACCTGCGAAAACGAATCCAAACTACGGGCCGTTTTCAGCCTGGAACCAAAGCTGGCCAAGCGTATGGTGCCTTGTCGGCACTGGCGGGTGGGGCCTGCGGTGTGGATCTTTCCGAATAAATCCTTGTCCCAAGCGACTGGCAACCGTGCCATTGAACTAGGGTTTGAGCCACATTCGACCGACCCGCCCGAGGATGCCCAGGCAGTAGACAGCCCTTGGCAACTTTTCAGTCTGATTTCTGCCCCACTACCGGAGAAGCTTGGGCACGAACCGGTTCGAATCCTTTTTCTGTGCCCGAGTACCGGGGTAGCGGCAGATTTGACGGCCCGCATGCTTGAACTGGGACAGGACCAGATTCACACCGGAACTTTACCTGGAGGTCTGGTGGCCCTGTGGGCAGCCCAGGCGCCGCTGTATGTGGTTTTGACAGCTCTGGACCTGCCTGGAACCAAGGTTCTAACCGAACAAAGCCAGGGTATCTTTGCCCCGCTGATGTTTAGGCACCCATTTCTTCAGGGGTTGGCTGTTCCGCATGGGGATTGGCTGCTGCTGGATGCGCCCTTTGGCCATCTGTGGGCCAAGAGTGAAGCTTTCCAGCCCATTGACCAACAATGGCAAGTGCGTCAGGCAGAGCCCTTGGCGGTGACACCGGGAAGCTGGGACCAGCCTATAGAAGTGACTTTGCGATTAGAAAAATCTTCATTACAGGCGGGCAAGGAATGTCTTTGGCGTATTTCTCCAGAATTGATTTCGACTTTTCTCGAATGGGTTGGGCATGCGCCTGATGACCAGATTTGCCAATTGGAATGGGTTTCAATCGGTGAAGGTGACCGGAATGAATTTTTGGTGCGGCCCATTATCCAGACGGCAACCATCGTGCTTCCCATCCAGACCATGGCCTATGAGCGGGCCCATCCACTGGAGCCGGTTTTCATACCGATTGGCACACGTTTGAGCCCCCCCTTGCGGGTTGATCGATTGAGGCAAGTAGCTGGCTTAAGCCCGGGAATGATCGCCTGGCTTGAGACAGATGAAAACCAGCCCGGCAGGCTGGTTCAGTCGCGGACTTTGGCCGCCTCGAGTTTCAAGCCATTGGATAACTGCTTGGAACATCAGTTGGCGGCGGCACCTGAAGCCCTTGAGGCATGGCAAAACGCTGTTGGCTTTTCTGATCTGGAAGAGCTGGTGGCGGAACCGATTGCGGTTGCAGTGGCCAAAGCCAAGCCAAAGCAAGAATCAGCCACGAAGTCAACCAAGCAACCGGTGGAAGCTGTGGAGGTGCCACCGCCAACGGTTGCGGCACCTGTTTCCGCCCCTGCCAGTAAAAAGCGCAAAAAAGGGCCCTCTTCGGCACACATGGAAAGGGCGACCAATCCACATTCCACAATAATTGCCAGCCAAGCACTGGAGGCTTGGCTGGAGATCCCCGGGTCTTTACACGAACCTAAAAGGCTAGAAAAAATAGCGGAGTTAGCAGCCATCTTCGCCGAGGCTGGAAGGCCAAGGGATGCGGCCGACGCCTTGTTGATTCAATTGTGGTCGAACAGCCCCTTGGGCAAGGCTTGGTCCAATGATGGCATTGGGTTGATCGCAGCGCATGAGAGGGTCGCCCTTGCCTTGAAAGCACCCACTTTGGCGTCCGCAATCATCAAGAACCCGATGCGATTATTGGAAAGCAGCGAGGTGACGGGAGAAGACCGGGTAGCAGCCGGCAGGTGGGTGGCCATGGAAATGGCATCTCATGGCAGTGACCAGGTGCCACCATCTGGCTGGTCAGGTCTCTTGGAGCACTTGGAGGCATGGATGCCAGTGCGGCATGCATGGCTTGCCTGGATGAACTGGAACAGGTTGACCGGGGATGTTCAATCGCTTGCCCAAGCACATGACAGGCTGCTGCGAAGACTTGCCCAAGGGTTGGAAGTTGGGCGGGATTCCCCACCCTTTCTGAGCGGTCGGTTTTTGCGTGAACGCGGTGGGAGGTCGGATGCGGGGCGGTTATTGACCGTGATGCGGGAAGAATTCTTCAACCGTCTGCCCCTGCGGGAAGTGGACCAAACTGACCGGATCACTCGGGCCTTGGCCCAAGCTCTTTTCGCCGCGGGCACCCTGCGGGCGGGAGAACCCGCAGAGGGAGCCTCCTTGTGGGAAAGCGGATCGGCGGCACTTGATCGGGAGGGGCCGCTTGGCAAGGTGCTGCGCATGGCCGTGGACGAACGGCTGGGACAAATTCGCGCCAACATGCCGGTGGACCAAACCCCCCGAGCTTTTTCACCTGAATCGACCAAAAGTCTGACCGCGACCGACCGTTACCGGTTGGACAATTTGCGCAAGATGCTGTCCTTTTTAGAACCAGCGCAGTCGATTAACCCTGTGAGCCACTATCTGGCGGGGATCACAACGACATCTGGGTCCAACCCATTGCGCGAGCGGACTGTGGGCATTCAGAACGCGCCGGGCGAGCAGGCTCGCGCACTATTATTGGCCGGTTTGAACGACCTGGAAACCTTGATGGCGGGTAGCGGAACCGGTCAAACAGATGAGATGGATCTTTGTTTACAGTTGTTACAGGCGATTCAGGAACGGGCTGGACAAACAACCGTTGAAATAGCCCGTCGCTCCCTGCGACTGGGCAACCTGCTCACCCGTCGACTTTTGGAAGGCAGCACCAGTTCGACACGAGAAAAATCGCTGCAATTTTGTTTGCGCCTGTTGCGCGGTGCGCTGCATGCAGCCGGGCCCTGGGGCCTGCGGGACGAGGTAGACAAGTGGCTGCATGCAGCACTTGAGCCGGATGGTGAATCGCCTGGTTTGTTCGCCCTGCTGGCACAAACCGGCCAAGGTAGGCTGGTGGGTGCGCTCCTGCAAGAGATGGTTGGCAGACTGCGGGCTTGGGATATGGAAACAGCGGGTTTTGCACTGACTGACGGGCTGGAAAAAGTGGTGGGCCTAGCCGGGCCGGAAGACCAGGCCTCCCTGAAGCTGATTCTCGGCGCGCAACTTGCCAGACGGGGACAGACTGAGCGCGCTGGCACCCTGGTTGAGCAATCGGCGGATGTGATTAGCAAGGCAAGGGAAAGCCGGCACCCCCTGAAGGGGCAGGCGCTGGAACAAAGGCTGGAGCTAGCGCGGGGTTTGGTGATGTATGCGCTGGAATCGGAACCTGCGAAGGGAATCGAGTGGATTGGCGCGGCATCTGACTTACTGCCGTCGCTTTTATCATTTTCTCAAGGCGCGGGTAATTCGCATGTGGCCCATGCGCGGGTCCTGAAGGTTGTGGAAACACTGGTTTTGTCGCTCCACACCGCCCGGGACATTGAGACGCAAAGTGGGTGGTGTGAGGAAGAAGAAGCGGCGCTGCGGCGGGTTGTGCTGTCGCAAGCTCGCGCGGCTGTGGAATAGAGACGGGACTACCCGCAAACCCATGGCAAGAAACTTGAATACGGAGCAAGCTGTGTCCAATTCGCAGAAAAATTCGGCCCAAATCGGTGGTGAACTAGAAATTGCCCGTCAGAAAATTGATAGGTTCAGGCTATCGTTGGGTCGCCATTTGGTGGAAAAGCAGGACCTGATCGATTTGCTGATTGTGGGCGCGATCGCACAGGAACCTGTGTTACTGGTAGGGCCGCCCGGGACCGCCAAGAGCGACTTGGTTTTGAAGGTGGTGGAAGGATTGGGGCTTGGGGAAGATGACTACTTTGAGTACATGCTAACGCGGTTCACGGAGCCCTCGGAAATATTGGGGCCACTCGATCTGGGCCAGATGAAGGAAGGTCGGTACTTGCGTCGGACCGAGGGAAAATTGCCAACCGCCAAGGTGGCTTTTTTGGACGAGATATTCAAGTCGTCAAGCGCCATCCTGAATGTTTTGCTGACAATTTTGAACGAGCGGAAATATTACCAAGATGGCAAGCCAGAACCGGTGCCCCTGAAGCTGCTTTTTGCCGCGACCAACGAAATTCCGGAACATAGTGAGCTCTCAGCCTTAAAAGACCGTTTTTGCCTGAAGGCTGAAAGCAAAAGCGTGCGCGAGCACCATTTTGAGGAACTGATAGACGCTGGACTGCGCAACGAAAGCAATCGCCACCGGCGTTTGGCCCCTTGGAAGGAAGGTCTTTGCACACTTGCCGACCTGGAATTGGCGCACCATGGTTTGCTGTTGCGATTTTCTGAAGAATCAGCCAGCCACGACGGAGGGATAACAAATGACCGGACGCGGTTTTTCCCTGCGGCAGTTTTTGCCGAATTTCGGCGGTTGGTGGAAACCTTGGCACGAGAGCATAGGCTATACATTAGCGACAGAAAGCTAGTAAAGGTTTACAAACTACTTCGAGCGCGGGCATGGCTTATTCGTGGTGGGGAAGTGAGCGTGGAAGATTTGTTGCTACTTTGCCATCTAGGCGAGAACCTGCGGGAGCTGCGCCTTTTGGAGGAGATGGTTCCGCAGTATTTGCGTCTCAAGCGGCCCACTGGTTGAAAACGGCTGGATGGTCTTAAATTTGCCTAATTGTTTCCACTTTTGGTGGAACTTTTGCTATTATTTGAAGTAGGTGACTTTTTGGTCACCGGATTTTTTTCCAAGGAGAACCTGAAGATGCGCAACGCGCGATTCTTTGGGGTTATTGCTGGCGCAGCCCTGCTTGTTGCAGGGGTTAGCCATGCTGATAACCTCAAGTCCGGCCCACAGGTCGGCAAGTCTCCCGCGCCATTTCATCCTACCCATGTAACGGGTCCGGATGCGGGTGGCAAAGGATGTTTGGTCTGAAGCAACGGTGGTAACCCTGTCGCTATGGTCTTCGCCCGCGAAGTCAGCGACAACTTGACCGGTCTGGTCAAGAAGATTGATGCCGCCACAGAGAAAAACAGTAGCTGCCGCATGGGCAGTTTCGTCGTGTTCTTGAATGACGACGAAAGCCTTGAGGCCAAGCTAAAAGCAATGGCCAAAAAGGAAGGTATCGAAAAGACCATCCTTGCCACCGACAACCCCGCCGGCCCTCAGGGATACAATATCCCGAAGGAAGCCGACGTGACGGTTATCCTTTACAATAAAAGGAAAGTTGTGGCCAATCACTCCTTCCGTAAGGGTGAATTGAAGGCTGAGGATGTTGAGAAAGTGGTCGCGGATTTGTCGAAAATTCTTCCCGCCAAGTGATTGTCGTGGAATCACCTACCAGGTGAATCAGAAGCCCCCGCAGATTAGTTCTGCGGGGGCTTTTTTTAGGTGTTTTGCACACCCTTTCTGGAATATGGCTGGATTGAATGGATTGGCCTAGCCAGCAGGGACTTTTGTGCCTGCTGATGGGCTTTTGCCCAAACGGTTGACGAGGGTGTGCAAACAATCTGGGCCTTTGACCAGCATGCCTTGCATGCCAGCCATTTTGGGGGCTTCGAGATCGTTTATTGGATCATCCCCAACGAGAAGAATGGACTGAGCGGGCAAGCCGACCACCTCGACTAAATGCTCATAGAAGGTTGGTGAGGGTTTGCGCCAACCAATTTCGGAACTGATCACCCAATGATCCATTTCAGCCAAACATGAAAAACCCGCACTAACTTCTCGCAAGCGGCTGTCAAAATTGGAAGCGACCCCCAAAACAAGACCCAGGTTTGCAAGGGATGCCAGCACCTCATCCAACCCATCGGCCAAGCGCCAATTTGAGGGTTGGGCAAAATAGTTGTGCAGTCGACGGAAGCAGGCTTCTGGATTGTTGGCATCTGGAAGGCATTCGGCGACAACGCCGCGCCATCTGGCTTCTTCAGCTTTTTCGCAGGTACGGTGACAATCCCTGTCGAACCTTGCCTCTTGATTGGCAAAAGCGGTTTTGATTTTGGCCTTAACTTCATCGAGGCTCAGGTCACTGCCAAACTCTTTGCCTACCTGCCAATAAGCCTCGGACACACTGGGAACCGGATGGAGAATGGTACCCACCGCATCGAAAAACACAGCCTGAACGGCATGAAGGGGCATGAATTACCTGCTTACTCCAAACCTTAAAAACCACGGTTGGTTTTATTGACCAGCATAATTTCGCATTTTACCTGAACACCCTAGCCGGCACACAGGGCTAAAATTATAACCGTTTATGTAACGCCGGGACAACTGTTGGCGAAAGCAAGACTGAAGGCAGCTCTTTCTGTATCTTTAACTTGAGTAGAATAGTGTGTTCCCGGTTTTTTTTGCCCGGGCCATTGTTTTGGGTCCATTAAATTATTGAGTCCGGGGGGCCACATCATGGCAGCCACCAAAGGTGAGCAGTTCGCAGGATTGACAGTGGCGTTGGTTACCCCCTTCAAGGACGGCGAAGTCGATTACAAAGCATTGGAAAAGTTGGTGGATTTTCATTTGGAGCAGGGCACACATTGCCTGGCACCTGTTGGGACCACTGGGGAATCGCCCACACTGGACCACGAAGAGCACGAAAAGGTGATTGCCACGGTGGTGCAACGGGCTGCTGGAAAACTCAAAGTGATGGCTGGAACCGGGTCTAACTGCACCCGTGAAGCCATACGCTTGACCAAATATGCTGCCAAAGCTGGAGCCGATGGTGCGTTGATTGTTGGGCCGTATTACAACAAACCAACGCAGGATGGGTATTACCAACACTTTAAGGCCGTGGGGGATGAAGTTGGTTTGCCGATTATTCTTTACAACATTCCCGGAAGAACGGCCTCAAACATTTTGCCTGAGACAATTGCGCGTTTGGCCGAACACCCTAGTGTTGTTGCCATCAAAGAAGCAACTGGTTCACTTGACCAGGCAAGCCAAATCCTTGCCAGTACCAACCTGACCCTGTTGAGTGGTGATGACAGCCTGACATTGCCGCTGATGAGCATTGGCGGCCGCGGCATTGTTTCGGTTGTAGGGAACCTGATTCCCAAGGATTTATTGGCCTTGGTTCAGGCGGTGAACGCAAGCGACCTTACCGAGGCGCGGCGGCTTCACCACAAGATGTTCAATCTTGCCCGAGACCTGCTGGGCATTGCCACCAATCCAATACCAGTAAAAACGGCCATGCGTTTATTGGGTCGCGACAGCGGTGAATTGCGATTGCCCCTGACACATCTTGATGAGGCGGGTGTTGCGAAAGTTAAGGCTGCCCTGAAGGCCTATGGGTTGTTGGGCTGATTGATGGGCCTTGGCGCCCCGAAATTGCTATTTGCCACAGGTTGGGGCGATGCTGCTGGCGGTGTTGGAGCTGGCAGAGGAACGGTAGGGCCTGCTGCAGGAGTTGGCAAAGGAATCGCTTTTGCTGCCGCAGGAATGGAAAGCGGGTTCGGGCCAGAGTCGTTCGGGTCGAGTAGGGGCTCTATTTTAACATCATCGAAATAGGCAGTGCCTAAACCTGTGAGGGCGAGTGTGAGGTGAATTTTGCCGCTTTCTGGCACCTCACGGTAGAGTGTGACTTGTCGCCAACCTGGTGTGCTGTGAAGGCGAATGGCCATTGGCTCGCCGGCGGCAGAATCGAACAGCAAAGCGCCATCGCCTGTTGCCATGAGTGGCTTTGGAACCTGAATCCATGCGGAAATACGCACGGGCATTCCCGGTGGCAATTGCATGGCTGGAGTGTGAATAGCCACAAGCGCCCGTTCCAAGGCGACCGGCGAGTTTTTCGGATCTTTGGGCTGAATGCGCAGCATCAGGCACTGTTTGCCTGTGTGAGCGTTGTTGTCGACACGCCTTGCACCAACAACAACATCATCAAGTGTGGCGTCTTCTTGCACGGTCCAACCCGGAAGGTTCACATCGGGCGCTGATTCAAACTCGCCACCTGGAAGAACATTTTCCGCCATGCGCAGGCCTCTGAGGCGGTCCATGAATTGCCAATGTCGGGGCAATGTGTTGAAACTGCCAGACCAGGGAGTAGCCAAGGGAGTATCCAGCTCGCGCATAGCCTTTTCCCAATGTGAGCGCATGAGGATACGCAAGGGGCGCATGACCCGCTGAGCCTCGGAGTAGGCGTCGTTATGCTCGCCGTTGCGGCGGTATGAGGCACTAAGATCAAGTGATTTCTGGGCGCGTTCGAGGAGTTGGTCGGCATCCACCTCGCCGTGGCCAATTTGTTTGAGATCGGCCACAATAGTTCGGGTTTTCGTCATGCTTTCGGCCGCTTGATCGCCGGACCACTGTGCTGCTGTGCGCGCAACCCTTCGTTGTTGCTCTTGAAACCTGACAACTGGGCCCGTGGGGCTGAGGTCGGAAGTGACCACGATAGCCGTGGCCATGTGGAAATCACGAACCAGCACTTCCATGCCGCCCGGCTTGCGCTGCCATGGAAGTGAACGCACCCCACCCGGACTGATTTCCCAAGCACTGGTACCGACTGGAGCGTGTGGCACGACGACCCTGAGGCCGTGAACCGCGCCTTGGGATGGAACGAACTGGGTATGGTCTCCAAACCAAACCGGCATAATCAGGTAATGCTTATCGCAGCGCATCACCGCAGCCTTGACCTGCGGATTGGAGGTATCAATCCAGCGGGGCTCTTCGCCTGTGACCAGCAAAGGCTCAAGCAGACTGATTTCAAGATTCAAAAGCGCCAGGGCCAAGAGGCGATCGCGGCCAGAGTGACTATCGGACAGGAATTTGTCGGACCAATAACCGATACCGCGCATGCCCGACCCCATGGCGATATATGTCATGAGGCGGATTTGTTCGGGGGTTGGGCCGACAGGCTCCTGAAAAGGACTGTTTGGATCTTGTCGGTAGGCGGTTTTGACATACCAATCGGGCAGGTGGGTTTGAATCCATGTCCAGGTGTAGGTGCCTGGAGAGGCGAACTGACGACGGAGCATCAACCAGTCGCGGTATTGGCTCAATTCCATGCCGGTATAAAGGGGCCAACGGTGCATCCCCAGCATCACTTGCTCGATGGAGCGACTGTAGCGTCCAAAGCCGTCCCAAACATCGACCGCCACAGGGCGGCCCGGGTCACTGGCGTGGAAAGAGCGCGCCAACGATGCCAGGCGGCCTGAATCTTCACTTGGGAGGTTGTTCCCCAAATTCCAGGCAAGGACTGAATCCTGTTCGAGAAAGCGAGACATTTTGCGGCCTAGGCCGCTTGCGCTGGTGAGGTTTGCGGGAGCGCCTGTGAGGTCTTCTGGCTGTGGCTCGACTGATGGCACCAGCAGGAAGCCCTGCTTGGCCGCCTCTTCCACCACGGATTCATTGGCCTCTGAGCTCAACCAAAGGGTGTTGAAGCCGGCATCGCGAAGTGTTTTTACCGGTGTGCCTGAATGGCGCATGCCACGCATGAAAAAGCGCTCACCGGCCACTTGCAGGGAATTGCCCCTCAGTATGACTTCTGCGGGTTTGGCACTACCTGTGGCACGTTTGCTCGGGGCGTCTTTGCCATCTGGAAGGTGCACTTCGGCTTTGGGTGAAGACTGGGCGGCCTCCATGAGAGGGCTTACCTCTAGGTCATCAATCCAGGTTTCGGTCACTCCTGGGCCGGCGTAAAGGTTGAGGACTATTCGGTCCATGTAGGCATCTTGAATAATTAGATCGCGTTTGAGGTCGGCTCGAGCTAGCTGCACTTGGTCGCGTAGTTTTTTCATGGGTTGGCGCAGTGCAAGCTGCTGCCACCTGCCAGAGAGCTGGTAGGTGTCGGCCGGAACCATGACAGTCAGTGGTTGTTCGAGATTTTTCGGATCTCGCTCCCTAGGCAACACAACGCGCACCATGAGGGCCATGCCTGGGCGGTTGGCGCGAAACCAAACACTGCAGTTTAGGTCTTCTGCCACCAAGGCCTTACCTGGATCGACATGGAAGTGAACGAATGTTCCGCGCTCGGCAGTGAAGGCAATCCCTTCGGCCTTTTGGCCGCTGTGGGCGTGGTCTGTTGTGGTGGCGTGGACCACTTCTTTGGGTTGGGCATCGGTCGGGCCCTGAACCCAGAGCGGCTCTCTGCCCTCAAATCCCTGCTGCAGGGCCACTTGGGCGAAGCCTAAGCCGGTAAACCAAGCCCAGGCAATAGCAACAATCATGGGCAAACTGGCGGATTTGAGGCCCGCAATTCGCTTTTTTGGCCCGACCATGGGCAATCACTCCCAGCCCCAACCGGCAGCCCGGTTTATGAAGACACAATGGGCTGTGCGATACCATTCTGGTCTTAAAGACGGCAAGCGCAACTGTTAGCCGGGCAAAAGAATGCAGCTGGGGAAGAATAGGCAAAATGGAAAACGACCACTTAGTATTTTGGAGCCCGGCCCATCTCTTGGGTGGAGAGCAGGAAGAAAAAGCGGTTATCGCCGGAATCGGGAACTAGCTCCATTTGGCGGTTGGTGGCTGCATTTTGTTCGACGCTGTATTGGGACAAATCGAATTGCCGCGAATCTAGGACCAGAAGCTTTACGAGGCTGCGGATGCCGTTTTCTTCTGACTGAAAAAGCACCTGAGGAACTTGGCGCCCCTGAAGCTCGGTGATACCGTGAGTGACCACTTGGTGGTAGTTGAGAGATTCTGGCAAGCGCACAGTCATTCCCAAACGGGCAAAGGAGTGGATCAGTTGCTCCATACGCTCGTGGGATGTTGGGCCATCGCCACCTGGACTGGTTTCTAGCAAGGCGGCGAGCGCCTCGGGATCAAGAGACTGGGGTGAGGGCCAAAAGAAAAAGCCCAGACCACCCAAAAACAAAACCGATGCCGCAACCAGACACGACACCCAGGTGGCAAACCGGGGCTTCTTAGGAATTGCAGGCAGGCGATTGGCAATGCTGGTCCCCCCCAGCAGAGTGCCTTTGCGCATGTTGCTATCGCCCACCTTGATATCTTGTCCGCTGCGGGAGTAGCAGT
>CAIWHS010000337.1 GCA_903912515.1 uncultured Planctomycetaceae bacterium | reverse complement strand
GAAGCGTCATCACCCATCGGGGCGTGGCGCGCGACCGATTTCACGGAAGTCATCGACCCCATCGATACCAAGAAAAACTGGGAAGAGGCCGACCTACCGATTGGCTTGTTCAAGCGCAACAACAACAGCCCAGTGGCCACCCTGCCCGAGGCTGGGGTGACGTTGAAAAAGCAGCTGCCGGACATGGCGACCTTCAGTGGATCGACCTTTAATGCGGCGTATCGCAGTGTGTTTCTGCGCAAGACATTCACGGTTTCCGGCGACATTCCACGCGCCCTTCTCCTGCGGGTGATGCACAACGATGCGGCCATTGTCTGGATCAATGGTGTGGAGGTGGTGCGTTTTGGATTCCCTCCGGGAGCGCCGGCGGATCCTGCCTTCAACACCACAGCGATTTACGAGCGGGGCAATGATCCTTGGAGCGAGCTGGTCCTGACCCGGGCCGGCACTTTGCTGAAGCCCGGCGCCAACGTGCTGGCCCTGCAAGGATGGTCCAAGGCGCCGCAGATTCGCACGGAACAGGACGATCCAGGCACCTACAACCAGTGGGATTTCTGCCTCGATGCCTCGCTGGGTACGCCCCTCGAAGCCACCGGCACGCCGGGCGCCCAAAACTCCGTCTGGTCGCTGACCTCCCCGCCCGTCGTCCGCGCCATCAACCATGCGCCCACCTCGCCCAAATCATGGCAGTCCATCACCGTGACCGCCAAAATCGCTGACGCCCAAGGTATAGGCCCCGTTCAGGTCCACTACCAAGTCTGCCCCGCCGGTAGTTTCATCCCATCCACCCTGCCGCTCACCAACAGCCAGATCCTGGCCAATCCCCGGCGCCCGCTGCCACCGAACCCCGCCTTCGAAGACGCCGCCAATTGGTTGTCCACCCCCATGGTCGACGACGGCTCGCTCCCAAGTGACACCGCCGGCGACGGCATCTTCACCGCCATCATTCCCGCCCAACCCCACCGCGCCCTCGTCCGCTACCGGATCACCGCCACCGACCTCACAGGCGCCTCCGTCCGCGTGCCCGCCGAAAATGATCCACGCAAAAACTTCGCCCTCTTCGTCTACGACACCCTGCCCGTCTATACCAAAGGCACTACCATCATCCCGCCCGATACCCTCTCCACCCTGCCGGTCTACCACTGGCTCACCCGCGCCACCGATTACACCGCCCTGCTGGCCTACACCAGCACCAACCAGTTCGCCAATAATGCCGACCTGAACAACCTGCTGGCCCGCCACTACGAAAACATCGAAGGCGCCCTCGTCGTCGGAGATCAAGTCATCGACCACACGCTGGTCCGCCTGCGCGGAGGCAACAGCCGGTACATGGGCAATGGCAAAAGACACATGCGATTCAAATTTCCTGACGGCACTCCGTTTCAGGCCACCGATGAAGCCGGTCGACCGTACGCCCGCCCCTGGGAAGAAATGCTCTTCAACAAACTCTTTGGTAATAAAGGATATTACGACTGGGGACTCGTCTACGAAGTCGGAGCTAAACTCTGGGCCCAACAAGGCATCCCCATGCCCGAATCCCACCACCTCCACTTCCGCGTGGTGCGCCATGCCAATGAAAATGACGCCACCAATGGCGACTTCTGGGGACTCTACCAAGCGCTCGAATTGCCCGAAGGAAAAAACTTTCTCGACGCCCGTAACTTGCCGCAGGGGAACTTTTACAAACTGACCGACTGGCAACAAAACGGGGAAATGGACCAACGCTACCAAGCCCCCGGAGCCCCTGAATTCGCCGAAGACTTCGACAACATCCGCTACAACGTTCATCAAACGACACCCCAGTCAAAACTGG
>CAIWHS010000336.1 GCA_903912515.1 uncultured Planctomycetaceae bacterium | reverse complement strand
TGATTGCCCGTAGCGCCGCGACCGTGCTGGTGCGGCCGCAATTGACTTTGGCTGGTAAGCCGGTGTCGCTGGCCCTGCTGGAGGATGTGCGGTTGCATATTACGGCAGTGAATCTGGAAGGAATCACCACCACGCAGGAGGTGAAGGGTTTCAAGCTGGGGGAGAACCGCGAAGCGACGCATGTGTTCCAGACGCCCGACCGGCTTGCCAGCCTGTCGTTCCGGCTGACGGCAAAGGTGAGGAACCAATCGGAGGCGCGGGAGCACGCGGTGGAGGCGGCCGGCGGGCTGACGGTGAACGGCACCCGCCGGACCCAGCAGCGGGGCGGGCTGCACCTGACGCGAGACGCTTCGGGTTACAGGATTGAACTGCTGGGCCGGATGGGCGAGGCGATCGCTGACATGCCTACGCGGCTGAAGATCAAGCACCGGGACTTCCGGACGACGGTGGAGACGCAACTGCAATCGGACGCGCAGGGTCAGATCCGATTGGGGGATCTGAAAACCTTGGAGGCCATCGACTGGTTGGAGGCAACCAGCCAGGAGGGGGCGACCCGACGGTGGAGCCTGCCTCGGCCGGATTCGGTGCGGCCGGTGCTGGTGCATGCGCGGGCGGGGGAGCCTGTCGTGATGCCGGCCGACGGGGCCAAACCTATAGATCAACAGATCACGGTGCTGCAAACCCGAGCGGGCGTGTTCCGCGCGGACAGTCTGCAAGGCCGAATCGCCGGCAAGGCTTCCCGCGTGGAGGGCGGCTCGATTGTGCTGGAGGGATTGCCGGCGGGTGACCACGAGATCCACTTCCTGACAAGCGGCCAGAAGACCCTAGTCCGGGTGATCGAGGGGGGCGAGGTGAACGGCTGGGTGGTGGGGCGCAAGCGTATGGGACGGCTGGAAAGGCTGAAACCTGCGCGGGTGGCCGAGGTGAAGCTGACCGATGAGGCCCTGGAGGTGCGGTTGGCTGACGCCACCACTTTCAGCCGGGCACATGTGCTGGCCACGCGGTATGTTCCTGACCGGGGAGCCTATGAGGCGCTTTCGGGCATCCGGCCGGCGGTATTGGACGCGGTGAACCTGGCGGAGCAGCAATCGGCTTATGTGACCGGGCGGGACATTGGAGACGAGTACCGGTATGTGCTGGACAGACGCACCCAGGCCAAATTCGCGGGTGTGATGATGGAACGGCCCAGCCTGCTGGTGAACCCTTGGTCGATCCGGCCAACGGAGACTGGGGTGCAGGAGGCGGCCGAGGGCGGGCAATTCGCGCCTAAGGGTGTGGCGCCCCCCAGCGCGGCGGCTGCGGCACCGGTCGCGGACCCGATGAGCCGCGCACCCGCTGACGGGTCACCGGACCTGGATTTCCTGGCGGGGCAAGCCGAGGTTTTGGCAAATCTGGCGCCGGATCAGGGGGGCCTGATCCGTATCCCGCGCAACCTGCTGGGCAGGCATGGGCTGGCGCAGTTGGTGCTGGTGGATCCGTTGACCACGGTGGGCGCGCTGGTGGACCTGCCGGCGAGCGCGGTGGAAAGTCGCGACCTGCGGCTGGCCAAGAGCCTGGACGCGGCGACGCGGCCCACCAAGCAGAAGCGTGTGACGCTGCTGCAGGCCGGGCAGGAGCTGGTGCTGGAGGACGCTTCCAGCTCGCGTCTGGAGGTGGTGGACACCATCGCCAAGGCGCACCAGATGCTTGGGACGCTGGCACCGGATAGCCGGTGGGCGGAATTCGCCTTCCTGACGCGGTGGGACAAGCTGAAGGAAGCCGAGAAAAAGGAGCTGTATTCGAAACATGCCTGCCACGAGCTGGCCCTGTTCATCGCGCAGAAGGACAAGCCGTTCTTCGAGGCGGTGGTGAAGCCACACTTGGGGCAGAAGAAGGAGAAGACTTTCCTCGACCGGTACCTGACCGGGGCTGACCTGACGCAAGACAGGACCGTGTGGGGGCAGAGCCGTCTGAACACGCTGGAACGTGTGCTGCTGGGGCGGGCGGTGCAGGCCGAGATGGCAGGCACGACGCGGCTTTTGGAGGAGCGGGTGAAGCTGATCCCGCCGCAGATTGAGCGGCAATGGCAGCTTTTCGACACCGCTGTGAGCCTGAGCGGGCTGACCGCGGGACAAAACCTTGATGCAGTGGGATTAGGGGATCGCTCCGGGAACCTCCCGCAGACCCTGGCCCTTGGGCAACGGGGTGTAGACAGCATGGGCCGCGCCTCGAACATGCCCGGGATGGCGCCTGGGGCCGGCGGCCCCGCGGGTGGATTTGGCGGCGGACTAGGCGGCATGCCAAGTAAACCTGGAGGCGGGGGTAATGCCCTGGCAGCGGGTGACACGCCCGGCCAGCCCGCTGACGGCGCGGAGATGAAACAAGATAAACTTGCGGTTGCCGGCAAGGACAGGGCTAAAAGGAAGCAAGACGCCAAGGACCGTTTTAGCGATGCGGAAAGGAAAGAAGTTGAGAGCCTTCAGGAAGAAACGCGCAAGCTGGCGGAACAGGGCCAGGAAGATGATAAGAAAACAGAACTTGGAACACGGATGCTCCGCCGGGAACTTGCGGATAACTATCTGTTTTTCGACAACAACCGTTCAACCTCGTTAGGGCTTGAGCAACTTTACCGTCCGGTTGCACCCACCACAGAGTGGGCCGAGAATAACTACGACCGGATGCTGATCGACCAGCAGGTGCCCGAGTTGGTGCCGGCGGGGCCCTTCTGGCTAGATCTTGCCAAGCATGACAGCAAGACGCCGTTTTTGTCAAAGCACCTGGGTGATGCGTCGCACAATGTGCATGAGGCCTTGCTGGCGCTGGCGATGATCGATCTGCCGTTTGAGGCGGCCAAAGCGGAGGTCAAGTTCGACGGCGGGCGTTTGACGCACAAGTCGGGCGGGCCGGCGATCGTTTACCACGAGGAGATCCGGCCGTCAGAGGCGGCGCAGGGCAAGCTGCCGATCCTGGTGAGCCAGAACCTATTCGACCCGGCGGACCGGTTCCGCACGGAGAACGGGGAGAAGTTGGACCATTTCCTGGGTGAGGAGGTGCTGGTGCAGCGGGTGCTGGGTTGCCAGGTGGTGGTGACCAACCCGTCGAGCGGGCGGCAGCGGCTGAGCGTGCTGGTGCAAATTCCGGAGGG
>CAIWHS010000335.1 GCA_903912515.1 uncultured Planctomycetaceae bacterium | reverse complement strand
CAGTGGCGAGGAAGGTGTGGAGCTGGCTGAAAAAAGGGCTTTTGATATTGTTCTGTGCGATATGCAGTTGCCAGGCATTTCGGGCATTGAGACCCTCGAGCGGCTTTTGCGTATTGATTCCAGCCTGATGGTCCTCCTCATGACCGCCTATGGCACTGTCGAAACCGCGGTAGCGGCCTTCCAACGAGGAGCCCAAGACTATTTGATGAAGCCAATTCTGCTCGACGAGCTCTTTGCCAAGCTCCGCCGGCTGCTAGAGCAGCGCGCAATACGCCTTGAAAATCAAGCTCTACGCTTGCAACTTCGTCAAATGGAGAAGGCCGAGGGCCTTGCCGCACTGGTCGGTTCAGGCCCGGCAATGCGCGCCCTCAAGGCTCTTTTGTCACGCGTGGGGCCAACCCGTTCAACGGTACTTATCCAGGGTGAAAGTGGCACAGGCAAGGAACTGGCTGCAAGGGCCCTCCATGAATTGGGCGAACGCAAGCGAGATCCAGAGGGACGCAGGCCTGGTCGTTTTTTGGCCATTAATTGCGCGGCGATTCCAGCCGACCTTCTCGAAAACCAATTGTTCGGCCACCGCAAAGGGGCATTCACAGGGGCAGATCGGGATCAGCCAGGCATATTCACACACGCTGGTCCGGGGACTGTATTTCTCGATGAAATAGCTGAAATGCCTTTTGCCACCCAAGCGAAGTTGCTGCGCGCTATCGAGGAGAAAGAAGTGCTTCCGGTGGGGGCAACAGAACTGGTCAAGGTGGAGGCCCGCATTTTGGCCGCCACTAACAAAAATCTAGTGGACGAGGTTGCGGCCGGGCGCTTCCGGGAAGACCTGTTTTATCGTCTGAACATTGTCAGTATCACCATGACCCCATTGCGTGAAAGGCGAGACGACATCTCAGAGCTGGCGGTATTCCTGCTGGCTAGGCATTGCCGCGAGCAGGGCCGTCCTTTCACCGGAATCAGTCGGGAGGCGATGCGTTTTCTGATCAGTGCCCAATGGAAAGGAAATGTCCGGGAATTGGACAATGTCCTTGAGCGAGCGGTCATTTTGGGTGATGGCCCAAATGTCGAGATGGTTGACCTGCCCCCTGATTTGCGGCAGGCGGAGGATGATCCAGATGCGGTGGAAGGGCTGGTAGAGGCGGTGCGCCGCTTTGAAAAGCGCCATCTCGAACGCATGCTCGCCCTTTGCTCCGATGATTTTGGGGTCCATGACAAAAAAGAGGCTGCCCGCCGTTTGGGAATAGCGCTCAGCAGTCTTTATCGTCGTATGGGCGAGCTGGGAATCGGCGGGGCAAACGGTTAGGCCGTTTGATCATAGGGTTGAAGCAGGAACTGGAATTTGGTTGGTTGAATACCATTTCAGCAGGGCTTTCACCTCAAAAGGTCCCAAGTGCGGGGCCAGGCCCAAAATGCGGCAAATCAGGCCTGTGGCATGGGCTGTTGCGGTTGAGCTCGAGGGGGTGGTACCTAATATGCCCCAATAACCTGTTGCCTTCGCCCGAAATTCAGCGGTGTCACCAGGGTGGTAATCCACTCTGAATGGATCATCAAAGTCGCCTTTGGCCACGCTGATTAATGGGGGTGGATTGTCTGCGGGTGCGCTTTGAAGAGCCGGGTGCGCATTATGGGCCGATGCAACAACCACAATGCCTGCACGGTAGCATGCGAGAATTTCCCGCCCAAGCATCTGCCGGGCCATTTGCCCTTTGGGGGAATCCCACCGCTCTTCCGGTATTCCTAGCGACAGGTTGATCACTTTGCAAAGGCCATCCACCCTGATTTGGCTCAGGGCTGCAAGAATGGCTTCCGGTTCGGTGGTGGGCCTGCCGTGAAAAACATCATGCGAATCAATCAGGCTGCCCGGGGCCAGGCGCAAAAGCACATCGGCCATCAAGGTTCCATGGTTCATGCCTTGGTTGGCGACTGCTTGCAAACGTGCAGCCCTGCCTACCAGTTTTGCCCCTGGGTGCCTGGAGATAAGTTGGTGCACAGATACCGCGGTGTCGACCAAGGCGACACGAACTCCGTCGCCACGGCTTAAGTCGTCGCGTAATGCCGTCACCAACGGGCACTGCTTAATCCATTGGTCCAAGCCGCCAGTTGGACCCATTTCGCCAAAGGCGCTCAACCCGCGTTCTCCGAGGGGGGCCCAGATTTGTTGACAGCGGTTATTTCGGCAAATAACTTTCCAGTCTCGCGTACCAGTCGCAAGGCATGCGTCAGTGCAGGGGTTCCATATTTCCTGGCCACTTCGGTGGCTTCCTGCAACAGTTCGGTGGCTGCTTTTCCGGCCCCGGGTGGCAATAATTCCTCCCAGCACTTCTCCAAGTCTGCCCGTACGGTTTCCACCAGTTCGGTGGGGGTGTTTTGGCTTTCGCCAGACCCGTTGGTTCCCAGGGCTTCGTCCAGTTTGCCGGCCTGCCTTAAGGCGCCTTCCAAGGCTGCCATCCACTGGTTGGCTTGGGTTCCTTCCTGCCTTGAGGAAAGGAGTGCCCCAAGCGCAGCCGGTACCAAAGCCGCAAGCTCCATGGCTTGTAGACCAAACGGCTTTTCAATTTGATTGGGGTGTTGTTGATACAGCGAAAGTACAGCCTGCTGGCTACCGGAGTGGTAAAAAGGAATTGCCAAAATGGCATGTGGTTTCGTTTTTTCCTCCCAAGGGGTGAGACGGATTTCACCATTTCTGGCCACCCCCTGAAGGTCGGGTAAAGCTAGCGGCTCGCCTCCAGCTAGGCTGAGGAATGAAGCGGTTCCTTGAAGCGATTCGCCAGTTGATTCAGTCTGAACCCCGGTAGTGAGATCGGTTACTTGCCAAGATGCAGACTGCTGGTCGGCAGTCGCCATTAGCCAAATCTGGTCCGAATTGAAGATCGGCGAAAGTAACCTTCCCAGTGCGATCAATGAACCCTGCCCCGGCGAATTGCTGGGGCGAAGGTCTTGGGCATGGCGCAGCCAGGGCAATGCCTGGCTCACCGCTTGACGGAAAACCTGCAATTCTTGACGAACCTGCAATTCGCGTTTCCTGGGGCGTAGCCGCTCCAATTGGAGTTGTACAGAGCCCAAAAAAGTCGCTTCGTTCAGGCCTGCATGCTTGTCCAGATAGTCTCGCACTCCAAGCCGCAGTGCCTGTAAAGGCGTGGCAAGGCCAGCGTAGCCGGTCACCAATATCGCGATGATTTCCGGCTGAAAAACCTGAAGTGATGTCAGCAGCTCAAGGCCATTGATGCCTGCGCCCAGATTCCAATCCAAAATGACCAGGTCGACATAGTGCTGGTTAGCCAGTTCCAGGGCACCGTGGGCACTGGAAGCCTCAAGAATGCGCGGGCGGGGAGTTAGGCGCTCTAGCCAAGCCAGAAAAGTGGCCCGAACATCCGGTTCGTCTTCCACCAAAAGCAGGCATTCAATCTCGTCCATGGGCCACCTCGGGGGTTGCCCCATTCTGGCCGCGGCGAGGTTTGGAAGCAAACGGGTAAAAGGAGCCGGGCCGTTTTGCCAAGAAAGTTATGCCAGGGAAATATGAAACTGACCTTAGGCGGCCGCTTGCCCTTCTTTGGGCAAATCTTTGCTTCCCACCAAAGTGAGATTCAACCCAATTTGCACTTGAACAGGTTTGCCATCAATTTCCAGCGTGGCCTTGCCATTCAGGTACCAACCAAGGGACCCGGTTGAAAATTCTTTCACATCGGCAAGCATGGTGTTTGCCCCAATTGTGACACTGACCGGCTTGGCTTTGTCAAGGAATTCCTGACGGGAAACAGAGCAGGTGCTTTTAGCCATGATGGAGTGATCCTCCCGGACAATATTGCGTTCAACGGTTATAGCCAAAGGCGGCTTGGGCCCGAAAGAGGTCCATGGCACGCCAATTTCCGTCCTGAGAGCAGATACTAGCATGGCCTTGGGTGATGGGAGCAAGAGCGATTAGGGCCGGTTGCGACGGTCTTCATAAACCGAAATGCCTCTCCCCTTATTCAAATGCCACTGTTTTGGCCGATGATGGTTTACAATGGAATTTTGGCATAAGGTGCCCGGTCTACCCGATTTTCGGTGAGGGTTAGCGAGATGTCAGACAAGGCGGTGGCTGGCGTGAAGCTAAGCCTACCCATCTGGATGGAAGAATACGCCGCAAAACACGCCCCAACCTCCCGCAAGGAGATGCTCGAGCGCGGTTGGGATGCCGTCGATGTCATTTTCGTCACAGGCGATGCCTACATCGATCACCCCAGCTTTGCCATGGCCATACTCCACCGGGTTTTGGCGGGGGCAGGGTTTCGTGTTGCCATTCTCAGCCAGCCAGATTGGCGCACCTGCGAACCTTGGCGTCAATTTGGCCGGCCAAGGCTTTTTTTCGCAGTTAGTGCCGGCAACATGGATTCCATGATCAATCACTACACCGCCAACAAAAAGGTGCGAAATGACGATGCCTATTCGCCAGGCGGTCGCATTGGACTTAGACCTGATCGCGCAACCATGCCCTACTGCCACCGGGCCCGTGAGGCTTTTCCCGGAGTTCCTGTTATCGCCGGTGGTGTTGAGGCATCTCTTAGGCGGTTGGCCCATTACGACTATTGGTCAGACACGGTCCGTAAATCCATTTTGTTGGACTGCAAAGCCGACCTCGTGGTTTATGGGATGGGTGAAACCAATATTGTCGAAATCGCCAAGCGACTTGCAGCGGGTAAAACCACCCGTGATTTGCGCAACCTGCGTGGCGTCGCCTACTCTTTAGGTGCCTCTGAAACCCCTCCTGAATCCGAATGGGAAAAACTTCTCGGCACCTTGCCCTTGCTAGAGGCCGGTGCGGCAGAACCTTTCCTCCTTGCCAAAATTCCCAATTTTGAGGCAGTCTGTGCCGACAAGATGGCCTTTGTCGAGGCCACCCGTGAAATCCATCACAACACTAACCCGTTCAACGCAAAGGCATTGGTTCAATACCACGCCAACCAAGCGGTTGTTTGCAATCCGCCGGGCCATCCGTTGGCTCAGGCTGAAATGGATCGTATTTTTGGGCTGCCTTACAACCGCCGGCCCCATCCGTCTTATTCCGAGCCGATCCCTGCCCATGAAATGATCAAGGATTCCATCACTGTCATGCGCGGGTGTTTTGGGGGCTGCACTTTTTGTTCCATCACCGCACATCAAGGGCGCATTATCCAGTCTCGCAGCGAGGAATCGGTTCTGGCCGAAATGCGCAAGCTTGCCAGGGATCCCGATTTTCGCGGGGTGATCAGTGATGTGGGCGGCCCAACCGCAAACATGTACCAAATGCGTTGCACCAGGCCCGATGTCGAGGCCAAGTGCCGTCGCCTTTCCTGCGTCCACCCGGGAATTTGTAAGCTTTTGGGTACCGATCACGGCCCGCTCGTCCAACTTCTGCGTAAGGCCCGAAGTGAACCGGGCATTCGTAAAATTCTTGTCGCTAGCGGTATTCGAATGGATTTGGCGCAATTGGATCCGGTTTACATGCGGGAGATGGCCCAGCACCATGTGGGTGGAACCTTGAAGGTGGCACCCGAAGCGGTAGACCCGCGTGTTCTCGACCTGATGAAGAAACCCCGAAATGTCAATTTCGAAGGGTTTGCGGATGCTTTCAAAAAAGCATCCGCAGAGGCGGGTAAGCCAAAACAATTCCTTGTTCCCTATTACATTGCCAGCCATCCTGGTAGTGATTTGCAGGCCATGATTGAGTTGGCATTGTTCCTCAAAAGAAACGGGTATCGTCCCGACCAGGTTCAGGACTTCATTCCTGCCCCCTTTGATATTGCCACTTGCATGTACCACACCGGCATCGATCCGATGACCGGAAAAGAGGTTCAAGTGGTAAAGGCTTTGAAAGATCGCAAAAAGCAACGTGCCCTTCTGCAGTTTTTCAAGCCTGAAAACTGGTTCGATGTAAGAGCCGCCCTGCTTGAGGCTGGCCGCGCCGACTTGATTGGCAAGGGGTGCGACGCACTCATTCCATCCGACCCCCCCGCAGAGGCATTGGCCGCCAAACGCGAAAAGGCCCAACGGGCGGTTACAGGCGATCATTACCATGCGGTGACCAATCCAAGTAAAAGTCGCGGTGCAATCAATCCCGCCCAATCTGGCAAGGGTGGGCCAGACAGCCCCAAAGGGCCAGCCAAACCAAAGGGTTATAGGCCCAACAGGGCGACCGCAAGCAGAAGGTTCAAGCCGGGCAAGGGAGGGAATGCCGGCCCAGGTAACTCCCCAGGTAGGTCCCCTAAGGGGGGGGACAATTCATGAGCCAATTCAGCGAATTTCAATGCCAGGAAACGGACGAGGGAAAAACCTTGGCCACCTGTTTGCGCCAGTGGTTGTCTGACAAATCCTGGGCTGATGTCAAACGCCTGGTGGCAACCCGCCGGGTCCGTTTGGGCCGTGAGCCGGCTATCGATTTATGCATGGATCCCGTGCGACGGGTTCATGCCGGCGAGGTGGTGAGGATCAGCGGCGAGTCCGCCCCGCCGCCACCCAGAGCCGGGGCCATTAAAATTCGCCATGTCGATAGCCAGGTCGTGGTGGTTGAAAAACCCTCTGGAATTTCAACCGTCCGCCATCCAGCCGAGCGGCAGTGGAAAGAGAATCGTCGGGAATTGGTTCCTTGCCTCGATGAGTTGGTGCAGGCCCAATTGCGGCACGAATCGGTAGGTTTGGCGGCCGCCAAGGGGAAATTCCAGCAAAAATCCCCTGGAGCTAGGCTCCGTGTGGTTCACCGGATTGATAAGGAAACATCCGGCTTGGTTGTTTTTGCCCGAACAGTCGATGCCGAGCGTGCTTTGGGTGGCCAATTTCGGGCCCACACCGTTCACCGCAGATATTTGGCGGTTGTTTTGGGCCAACCCCAAAGTGGTACCATCAGCAGTGTTCTGGTGAGGGACAGGGGCGATGGCAGAAGGGGAAGCGGATCAGTTACCAAGGTGGGTAAAGAAGCTACAACCCACATGGAAGTTGTGAAACCCCTTCTTTCCGAGAAGATGCAAAAAACAGCCAGCGCTCCTTTCACGCTGGTTTCCTGCCGTCTTGAAACCGGACGTACCCATCAAATTCGCATTCACATGGCTGAAATGGGCCATCCGGTAGCTGGTGACCCTGTTTACCTTCAGCCATTTGGTGCTCCGCCATTTGATGACAAAAGCGGTGCGCCCCGCTTGGCACTGCATGCGGCCGAATTGGGTTTTGAGCACCCTACCACAGGGGAGGCGCTCCGCTGGGAGATGCAACCTCCACCAGACATGCGAAAACTGATCGAGGCATTGGAGGAAGGCAAAACCGGACCGGGCAGGCCTGGTGCTGGCGGGTCCGAGACTGAAGATTGGGATGACGAGGAAACATGAAAATTCAATGGCGAGTGACAGACCCTGAAACAGGCGAAGAACTGTGGATTTGTGCAGAGAGGTTTGCGCGGGTTTGGAGCTTTAAAACCAAGGCGCACCGCCGTCACGACTGGACCAAGATGACCTCAAAACCCACGCGTGCAATGTGGGACCATCTTCTTGATGCCCCCAAACGCAAATACACTCGCCGTGATGAGGCCGAACTGATCGATATTG
>CAIWHS010000334.1 GCA_903912515.1 uncultured Planctomycetaceae bacterium | reverse complement strand
GCTAACGCCCGCTTTGAAGTATCACGTTTCAAAGGATTGGGCGAAATGGATGCAAAGGTGCTTGCGGAAACGACTCTGGATCCGCGCTACCGAACCTTGTTGCGTGTTGAAATTGATTCCTTACTGGATTGCGACCGAGCTTTTGTGGATCTTTTGGGTAAGGATCCCAGCCAGCGTTATCGTTTTATCATGGAAGAGGCCGATCGCACCTCGGTGGAAGCCTTGGACATTTGATTTGCATAGAAAGATTGGCAAACCTCCCCAAGAGAGGCTTGGCTTTTTTTTAGGTGTTTTTAGTGCGAATTTTTTTGGACTTGGTCCATTAGGGCTACCATTTTTTTGGCTGATTTGATTCCTGGGGCTTCTTCAACGCCACTGGCCACATCAATCGCATCGGGCCGGAGAAATTGCAAGGCTTGGGACACATTTTCAGGTTGAATTCCACCAGCAAGAATCCAGGGTATAGGGGGGTGGAATGACCGGAGCAACTCCCAGGGGGCAGTAACCCCGGTTCCACCTTCCATGCCTGGCGCGTGGCCATCGATCAAAACGGCTGAGGGAGGTGTCGGGCACGATGCGGCTCGATTCAGCCAGAGGAGGATATCAGCCAAATCTGCTGGGCATTTTGGCGCAAATGAGGCCACCCATGGTCGGGGGACTGGCCAAGTGGGAATGGATTCAAGAGCGTGGAATTGTAGCCACTGAAGGCGCGGCACATCCAGCACCAACTCCAGCACGGTGCTTTCGGTTGGCTTAACCAATAAGCCAACCGAAACTACGCCTTGGGGCCATTTGGAGAGAAGGGAATTGGCCAGTAGTTTGCTAATGAACCTGGGCGATTTTTGAAAAAAATTAAGGCCCAAAGCGTTCACACCCAGCCGGCCTGCCTCATCGAGGTCGGCCTGCCGGGTGATGCCGCATACTTTCACAAGCATGCGTGGGGAATCAATCCCCGCTCGCCAAAGCCCTTTCAAGCCACCTCGCGCATCGCCACGGTGCGAATCCACGATTTTGGTACAGGCCTGAGGGTTGAGTCCGAAGAATAACACCAGTTATCAATGGACTTATCGCCTACTGTGAAGGTGAAAAAAGCGCGGCGATTGTTGACCATGGTAGGAAAACCCACCATACCTGTTTCGGCATTCAGGAGGGTGAGGTGGAGCACTTCCAGTTCAAGGTAGGCATTACGCAGGTCTTGGCTGATGGTGGCTACCTGCTCTTGGAGCTGGTAAGCCTTGGAACGGCCGCGCCAATCCATTTCTCCCATTCGGGGAAGTGACGTCAACTCTTCCTCACAGTGGTCCAGGTCGTTGGCCAGACCCATCAGGTCGCGAACGATACTGGAGACCAAGGGGATCATCGCTTGGGATTCTTCCCAAGTGAGAACATCGCCCGAGGAAATCACCGGGCCAATGCCTGGTTTCATGTCATGTTCTTCGGAGCTGCCGCTCATTCGGTGGGGCTCCCAACCGGGTTTGTTTTTTAGGCTCGCTGACCAATAAACCAGGGTCCACGAGTCCTGTTGCATGGTTAGGAATCGACCAAAGTGCCCGGTTGGCTGAACCCCGCTCTGGCGAACTGAGGAAGGAAATGAAGGCGGTTGACCACCCATACCGAAAGAGACGAAGTTGACGGTAAGTTGCGAAATAAATCACAAGAATGATTCAAGTGTCCAAGCCTGTGTAAGCAACGCCTTAGTTTGGGAAAAAAGTTTTACAAGATGGATTTATCCGGTTCATTTTGGGCGTTAAAAAAGCGGTTTGCCATTTGGCACACCGCTTTATGGGTGGTTTGTTGAAATGGTGGGTGTTAACGGCCGTCGCGCCAAAGGACAAAGCCTTCCAAGGCGTAGTATTCTGGCAGGCCAAGCTGGTCAAAGGTATTTGCGGTGCTTTTGTTGCGATCTTCGGCTCTTTGCCAAAACTCACGGGCATCGATACCGCCTGGAAACATGGCTTTGTCTTTTTGAGACTGGTGACGGAAAATGGCATTTTTCTTCCGTTCCACAACTTCAGGGCTTAGGGGCACGGCCTTTTCTATTTCGTGAGGCGCCCATTCTTCCCAAGCTCCCCGGTAGAGCCATGTTTCAAATTCGGTACCCGAACCGCTCACTTTGCGAACAGCGGAGTAAATTGCTTCAGCGCACATGCGGTGGGTGCCGTGGGGGTCAGAAAGCTCGCCGGCCACATAGATTTGAGATGGCTTCACTTTTTCAAGCAAAGTAGCAATATCTTGAATGTCTTGGGGATGAATGGGAGCCTTCGCTATGGTGCCGGTGCGGTAAAATCGCAGGTCCATGAACTCAAGGTTTTCGGGAGGCACACCGCAAGCCAATGCTCCAGCTCGGGCTTCCGTGGTGCGGATTAGACCCTTGATTTTCAAAACATCGTCAGAATCGGACTGACCAGGGGACTTGGATTTGAGGAACTGGTCAACCCGGCTGGCAACTTCGGCCGTTTTAGTGGGGTCGATTGAGAATAAACGGTTAAATTCGCCGACGAAATCGGCAAAACGCCAAGCATCGTGGTCAAAAACCGCAATGTTGCCACTGGTCATGTAGGCGATATACACTTTGTGGCCTTGGTCAGCCAATCGAATGATTGTGCCACCCATGCTGATGACGTCATCGTCGGGGTGGGGGCTGAAAACAATAACCGATTTTTGCGTATCACCGGCAGGCTTTTGGCACAAAGTCGCGTTGAGATGGTCAAATACTCTTTGGCAAATGCTGCTGGCGGGTCCATGCTCGCGCACCAGACTATGCAAATCGTGTTCGCGAAAATCCTCGTCGCCCAGTTTGAGCAGGCCCTTGCCTGTGGAGAGTGCAAGGTCGATCACCGCACGTCGAATAAGCTGCGGAGCCCACTCCACTGGGCCGCAAGCCCAAGGTCGCCTTAGGGCGGTGAGTTGGCTGGCGGCAGCCTGGTCAATTAGGAAAATTGCCCCCTGATGTTCCTGGAGAAAGCTGGCGGTGATAGCCTCTGTGATAGGCTCTTCCACCGCTTTGCGGACGATGGATGCCTTGTGCTCGCCGAAGGCAAGCAATACAACTTGGCGGGCTTCCAAGATACTGCCAACACCCATGGTGAGAGCCATGCTGGGAACATTTTCCTGACCAAAAAATCCGCTGGCGGCATCGCGGCGGGTGACCGGATCGAGGGTTACCCTGCGTGTGCGCGAGTGGCGGCTGCTGCCTGGCTCATTGAAAGCTATGTGGCCGGTGCGACCAATACCCAAAATTTGCAAATCGATTCCGCCGGCTTTTTGGATTTCTCGCTCATAGCGCAGGCAGTAATCCTCGACGGAGCCAGAAGGGGTATCGCCCTTGGGGATGTGGATATTTTCTTTGGGAATGTTCACATGATCGAAAAAAGTTTCGTGCATCCAACGGTTGTAGCTGTGGGGATCGACCGGGCTTATAGGGTAGTATTCATCAAGGTTGAAGGTGATCACCCTGCTGAAATCTAGGCCTTCCTCCCGGTGAAGGCGAATCAGCTCGCGATAGAGCCCCACAGGGGTGCTGCCGGTGGGCAAACCAAGGACGGCGTATTGGCCTTCACCGTTTTTTCGCCGTATGAGAGACTCGACCTGACGGGCCAAATGCCTTACCGCTTCCTCGCTGGAGGCATGAACTTGGGTTGGGATACGGGTGCGAGGAAGAAGGTGGGTTGCCATAATATTAGTGGCCAGATGGCCTGCCTGGGTTTGGGGATCTATGGGGGCAAGACAGGAATGGCGTCAGGAAGAACCCTGGGATTCGGCCCTTTTCCGTTCTTATCTTTTAATCATGTTAAAGATTGATGGGAGGCCCGCCAACGACCTGTCCCATAAAATGATTTGTAACGAGGAATAAAGGCGCAGATTATGCACGATATTGGAATCCCCACATGATTGAACTTTGGATCAATGGTGACCAACGAACCCTGCCCAATGCGGTTTCGGTGGCCAAACTTCTTGAAAGCCTGAAATTGCCTGCCAACCGAGTTGCGGTGGAGGTGGATCAGGTGTTGGTCATTCGCTCGGAGCATGAGGGGTACTTGCTGACAGGGGGTGAGAAGGTGGAAATCGTCACTTTGGTAGGCGGAGGGGCGGGGGAACCGCAACCGCAGGACAAACCCCTGAAAGTTGGCAAATTTACATTCAAAAACCGGCTTTTCACAGGGACTGGCAAATATTCCAGTCTTGAACTGATGCGGGATTGCATGGAGGCTTCCGCCTGCGAGGTGACCACCGTGGCCGTGAGGCGCGAACGCTTGGTGGACCGTTCTGGCCGCAATCTGCTTGAATTTCTTGATCTGCAAAAACTGACCATCTTGCCAAACACGGCAGGGTGTTTTAACGCTGAAGATGCGATTCGTCATGCCCGGTTGGGGCGGGAATTGCTTGGGAATTTGGGAAATCCCGGGGCCGATTGGGTCAAGCTGGAGTGTTTGGGTGACCCCCGGACCCTGCTCCCAGATCCCTTGGATACCCTGCGGGCTACGGAAACTTTGGTGAACGAGGGGTTCACCGTGCTGGTTTATTGCAGTGATGATCCGGTCTTGGCCAGACGGTTGAAAAAGCTTGGGGCTTCGAGCGTGATGCCAGCAGGAAGCCCGATTGGCAGCGGGCAAGGCATTTTGAACCCAAATAATCTGCGAATTATTTTGGAAGATTTAAAGGGAGACGACCCTGACTTCCCGGTGATTGTTGATGCTGGTGTGGGGGCGGCTAGCGATGTTGCTGTCGCCATGGAGCTAGGCTGTGATGGTGTATTGCTAAATACTGCTATCGCTTCCGCAGCCGATCCACTTTGTATGGCCCATGCCATGCGGCATGCAATGGCTGCAGGTCGAATGTCTTTTTTAGCAGGCAGAATTCCAAAAAAACTCTATGCACAAGCTTCGAGTCCTATGGAGGGCCGGATCGCAGGCCTAGCACCCAAGGTTTAAAATTACAGGAAAATCTAAAGGTTTGCACCGAATTCACCTTGTTGGCTGGCTGAATCCAAGCGAGAATATTGAGTAGTAGTGCGTGACGGTATTGCTGGGGCTTGCGGGGTGCCTAATTCACTCCTTCCCCATTTTGGAGATTAAAGGCACATGGTCGAGCGTCGCAAGGAACTGGACAAACGGTATCAGCGCAAAAAGAAGCTCGGTAAGCTTAAACTTAAGCTAGCCCAAGCAGCCACTCCTGGCGACAAGGACGCCGTAGTGCAAAAGATTCTGAAGATCAGCCCTTGGTGGTCTGAAAAGCCAGCGGTTGCGGGCGCGAAGTCCACTGCCCCCAAGAAGCCTAGGGCTCCAGCGAGTCGCAAGAAGTCCTAGTTCGGGATTTTTTAGGGAACTAATCTGCTAGCAGGCCCGAGGTTTATTCCGGCGGGCCTGTTTTAGTTTTTGTATTGGGGTTTATTTGAATTTTAATTGTTAGTTGAGAAAGGGTGTCGGTGGACCATGCCGTGGCTGAGCGTAGCCCAGGCCCGCAAGCCTGGTTCGGTTGGCGATGGGGTTGAGATTCGGGGTTGGGTGAGAACCCGCCGTGACTCAAAAGCCGGATTCAGTTTTTTGGAAATTAACGACGGTTCTTGCATGGGAAACCTGCAGATTGTCGCAAATGCTGATCTGGCAAATTACCAGTCAGAAATACTGAAGCTGGCGGCAGGCTGTAGCGTGGTGGTGGAGGGTGACCTGAAGCCATCTCAAGGGAAGGGGCAGGCCACCGAACTGGCCGCCCGTTCTGTGCGGGTGTTGGGTTGGGCCGACCCAGCAACTTACCCCATGCAGAAAAAAGGCCACACATTTGAGTTCTTGCGCACGCAAGCCCACCTGAGGGCGCGCACCAACACTTTTGGCGCGGTTGCAAGAGTTCGCAACCAAATCTGTGCCAGCATTAACAACTTCTTTCAGGAGAAGGGTTTTTTACTGGTGCACACACCCATCATCACTGCCAGCGACTGCGAAGGCGCGGGCCAAATGTTTCGGGTGAGCACGATTGATCCGGCAAAGCCGCCGCGGTTGCCTGATGGTTCAGTGGATTACAGCAAGGACTTTTTTGGCAAGCCCACGCACCTGACGGTGAGCGGGCAGCTTGAGGGTGAGGCTTACGCCTGCTCCCTTGGCCGAATTTACACCTTTGGCCCTACTTTTAGGGCTGAAAATTCCAATACAGCCAGACATCTGGCCGAGTTTTGGATGATCGAGCCCGAGGCGGCCTTCTTCACCTTGATGGAGAATATGGACCTTGCCGAGTCGTTTCTGCGCCGGGTTGCGTCGGATGTGCTGAAGCACTGCGAGGAGGATATGAATTTCTTCGCGGAGCGAATTGATAATACAGCCCGCACCGCTCTGGAACAACTGGCTACAGTTCCCTTTCGCCGTGTGAGTTATACCGAGGCGGTGCGATTACTGGAAGCATCGGGTGAGACCTTTGAATACCCGGTTAGCTGGGGGATTGACCTGCAAAGCGAACATGAGCGTTGGCTGACTGAAAAGCAGTTCAAACAACCCATTATCGTTTTTGATTATCCAAAAGATATCAAGGCCTTTTACATGCGCCTGAACGAGGACGGCAAAACCGTGAGGGCCATGGATGTGCTGGTGCCTAGGGTGGGGGAAATCATCGGCGGCAGCCAGAGGGAAGACAGGCTGGAAGTTTTGGAAGCCAGAATGCGGGAAAGTAACTTGGAACCCGAGGCCTATTGGTGGTATCTCGATCTGCGGCGCTATGGTAGCGTGCCACATTCCGGCTTTGGGCTAGGCCTTGAAAGGCTGGTGCAAATGGTAACGGGCATGGCCAATATACGCGATGTGATCCCCTTCCCACGGACGCCCCAGTCTGCTGATTTTTGAAGTTCAACCGTTTGTAAAAAAATGGCGCGGTCACAAAGCCGCGCCATTTTTATTGGCCCAAGAGTCTTTTACGGTCAATCAAAGAAACGGTAGTAGAAAATGCACCAAAGAGCACTAAAGGCATCTTTTATGCCAATTTTTTGGCCTTCAGCATAAGTGCGCCCGGCGTAACTGACGGGCACTTCGTAGATTCTCCAGCTTTTGGAGGCGCGGCTGATTTTAGCGGTCACTTCGGGCTCGAATCCAAACCGGTTCGACTTCAATCGCATGCCTTGCAGTATTTCTGAACGGAATACCTTATAGCAAACTTCCATATCGGTGAGATTTAGGTTGGTCATCATGTTGGACAACATGGTGAGAATTTTATTGGCGATCATGTGCCAGAAGTACAGGACCCGGTGGCTTTCACCCACGAAGCGAGACCCGAAGACGGCATCGGCCTTCCCCTCAAGGATCGGCATAAGCAAACGAGGGTAATCGGCGGGGTCGTATTCCAGATCGGCATCCTGAACTAGGATCAGTGTCCCGGTGCAGTGCGCGAAGCCGGTGCGCAAGGCAGCACCTTTACCTTGGTTCGACTCATGGAAAATTACCTTGGTGTTACCATCGGCAAATGCTGGCAATTTTTCACGAGTACCGTCGGTGCTGTAATCGTCGATAAGGATTATTTCCATTGGAATCGGCTGCGCCCTCACCCTGCGCAACACCTCATCAATCCAGCGGATCTCGTTATAAACCGGAATGACCACCGAAAGCTTGAAGCCGGGAGGGAATTTCATCATTCCAAGCAATTTGCAGGCAGATTCTCCCAAAAGATTAGTCGCAACCTGCTGTTTTTCCGTTGGGCTCAGGCCAGCTACCAATTTGGCCAGATCTTCTGCTGAAAAGTCGGAACTCATAAGAAACTGCTCCAGGCAGGGCCGAATGGCTGGTTAGTGGGGAAAAAGGGCCTTTCCCGCCAATGGCCCAGACGATTAGCTGGCATACCCGGGAGCAGGGAGACGGGCAAAGGCCGAAAAATGCAACACCTTGACTTGATTTTGGTGGTCAGCTGAAAGTATCCTCCGCCCCGATTGTGGCCATGGATGGCCCATAGAAGGAGTTTGAATATGGCCACGCATACCCCGGTTCCCTTGTGTGATATCGGCATCACGACCCGTGAGCTTCGTCCCCAGTTGGATGAAGCTTTGAAAAGAGTGTTAGATTCAGGGCAATTAATTAACGGGCCTGAAGTCGTGGCCTTGGAAAAAGAACTTTCCGATTATTGCGAATCAAATTACGCTTTGGGGTGCGGTTCGGGAACCGAGGCGTTGTCCTTGGCACTCCATGGGCTAGAGATTGGGGTCGGCGATGAAGTGATTTTGCCGCCTTACACTTTCTTCGCAACGGTTGGCTCGATCATCCGTTGTGGTGCAACACCGGTGTTCTGTGACATTGACCCTGTCACATTTAATATCGATCCATATCAAATTGAAAGTAAGATTACGCCTAAGACTAAGGCGATTATGGCGGTTCACCTGTTTGGCCAGTGCGCTGATATGGAACCTATTTGGTCGATTGCCGAGCGCCATGGTTTGTTGGTGATAGAAGATGCGGCCCAAAGTCTGGGTGCCGAGTACAAGGGTCGCCGCGCCGGAACATTGGGCGCAGTAGCCTGCTTAAGTTTTTACCCCAGCAAAAATCTGGGTGGCTTTGGCGATTCAGGGGCAGTGGTTACAAATGACCCAGAATGGTATGAGCGGATGCGAATTTTGCGCATGCACGGCATGGAACCACGCTACTATCACCACATGGTAGGTTGGAACGGCAGAATCGATGCCATTCAAGCTGCCCTGCTGCGGGTGAAATTGCCGCATTTGGATAGATGGATCGCTGAAAGGCGACAAGCTGCCAAGAATTACGATGCATTAATTGAAAGCAATCATCTTCATGGGATGCTGATCCGTCCGATGGAAGCAAAAAATTGCCTCCACACTTACAATCAATATGTAGTTCGGGTGCAGTCGGGTAAACGGGATGAACTACTTTCGTATTTAAAAGCCAGCCAAATTGGCTGCGAAGTATATTATCCGCTATCTTTGCATCAGCGGCCTTGTTTTAAAAATATTGGGTATTCCTTCGGTAGCTTCCCGGCCAGTGAGGAGGCGCAAAAATGCACTCTAGCCCTACCGATGTTCCCCGGAATCACCCAAGCCCAGCAGGAAATTGTCGTCCACACTTGTGCGGCATTTTTGCGGCAAACCGTACGCTCGGCAGCCTGAACCTTAAAACTTGAGGAAAATCCGGGATTTTTCCGGTTTTTCCCAACCATTAAGCCTCTTAGGGCGTAAGATATATTCAGAGCATGCGCTTGGGGGTAGTCCCCAGGCGCTTTATCTTTGGCACTGCTGGCAAGTCCTTTGTCTTTTGTGGTCAGGTTCACTGCACCATGAAAGGGAATCGAACAGGCCGAGGGGTATTTATGGCTTCCAAGAAACTGGGTGTTAATAACCGTAAGGCAATCTTCCTCAAGCTGGTTGAGCTTCAGGATTCGGGCATCACCGTGCGCGACTCCAAAAATCAAATCCAGGAAAGCTTTGGGATCGAAGACGACGAGCTTCAGGCGATTGAAGACGAAGGTCTTGATAACCAATGGCCGCCTTTGGGTGTTGCGGAAGTCACTAAGTTGGCAAAAGCACGCTGATATTGGTTTTAAGTTTTAACTAGAATGGCCCGGGCTGAAATCAGCCCGGGCCATTCTGGTTTTGATAAGGCCGAATCTAGTTAGGGCTGAATTGCAATGTGAACGCCCTTTTTGTTACTGGAAATGATATCCAGCTTTCCATCCCCATTCAGATCGGCCACCTGGAACTGGGTTCCAACCCCACAGCCGTCTGCCAAAATAATCGGAGTGAATTGGAGTAGGCCATCGGAGTTGCGGCTTCCCTTAAACAGGTAAATAGCAGGATTTTGTTCGCTACCGGGCTCCGAGCGGCCATGCGACCACCAGCGCTTACCCGAAACAAAATCGGTAGTTCCGTCCCTATCAAGGTCGACTAGTGCCAGAGCATGGGTTTCACTCACCAGTTTGGGGAATAGGTCCATTCGGGTGAATGATCCATCTGGGCGCTGTTTGTGCCACCAGATGCCATATTTGTGGGCCGAGCTGGAAATGATGTCATTAAGCCCGTCACCATCAACATCAACCACAACCATGTCGGCACAGGCCTCGCCTAACTTGGCAGGGTGGAAAGTCCATGGTTTGGTCGCCTTTTGACCTTCGACCGGCTGTTCCCACCAGCCATCGGTGCATATTACATCGTTTCGGCCGTCCTTGTTCACATCACCCACTCCCAAGCCGTGGGAGAATTTGCGGGTGCCTGGGATTTCCTTGCCAGGTGCCGAAGCCTCGCTGATGGCATGCATTTCCCAGAGTGCGTTGGGGTCGCTGGAAGGGGTGAACCAAGCCATCTGGCCCTCGGTTTCCTTGCCCTTGGGCTGGGAACCCATCACCAACACCTTTTTGCCGTTGCCAAACAGGTCGGCGCAAAGAGGTGTCTCGTTGCAAGCGGAAATCCATAGCTCGTGTTGTGTCCAGTGGCCGTCTTTGCCCTGAGGGTTTTCAAACCAGTGGCAAGGGGCGCCCGGAAAACCAATCACAATCACATCAACCCAGCCGTCTTTGTTCACATCATCTGCCCAGCAGGCGAAGCTATTTGAGTAACTTTTCAGTCCGTCGCCGTAGTTGCCATTTTTGCGAATTTCATGCTTTTTCCAAGTTGGTGCCTCATACCAGTTTTCGCCGGTGATGACATCGATTATGCCATCTTTATTGACATCAGCGGTGGTGACACCCTCGGAGTTAAAAACCGGGTCCAATTGGGTTTTCTTCCAGTCAGCACGGGCGGGCTCCTGGGCGAATCCGCTAGCGGTGGCAAAACCTAAAACGGAAAGTGCCGCCAGCTTTTTAAGGCCGGAGCGGAAAGATGGATGCATTGTTTGTGATCCCACAAGCAGGCTAGATAAATTAAGGCCGCGCAGGCTGGCGCAGCTTCCCCAAACGGGGCCGCCTTGAGGATAAGGCAGGTAAGGGCGGGAGGCAAGCATGCCCAAAATGAGAAATGGGTTTTTGTTTTTAGCCTTAGGGCCCCATGACCAGCCTAGGGTGATTTGGGGGGCTGGTGAGATTTGCTGGTTAGCCAAGCCCTGCTTTGACTTTGTAAAGGCGAAAGCAGGGGTCGATGCCAACTAGGCCTCAAAGTAGGGTGAGCAGCGTCAGTTACCTTGGGAGGGGCTCCTTGAGGTTGAGGGGCGGCAAACTACCCCGCAAGCCTCAAGAATGAGACCGCCAATTTGCGACGGGAAATTTTCCAAAGAAACATTGGCGATGGAACTTGGGTAGAACTTGCGAACATGCTCTGTGTTTGGCCCTAAACCAAGACCGATCAGGCGGATGATTTTCTCGCGGCTAATGGTTTCGACCGCACGCACAAGGTCTTGCTCGGTGCTTCTACTACCGGCTGGGCCACCATCAGAAACCACGACAAGGAATCTTTCGGCCGCTGGGTGGGAGCTGACCAGTCGCGCAAACTCGTTCAGGCAGGGCCCATCATCGTTGTAACGCATCTGGTTGTTTCCACCGGGCCGGCTGTCTGTCACCTCCAGTTGCATGGCGATGATCCGCTTGCGTACCTCGACAGAGTAGCCTTCGTCCCAGCCGGTGATCGGGATCAGCTTGTCCTGGAAACCGTGGATGAGGCAAGGGACTTCCAGTTTGGCTAGCGTTTCAGCCAGAAGCAGCGTGCCGGCCATTGCTGCCTTGATTTTTTCGCCGCGCATTGAGCCGGAAAGGTCTACCAATAAACCAAACGCCGCGTCTGGCTTGGTGGGGCGGATTCTGCGCTGCCAAAGCCTGCGGTACCGCTCTGGTTCAGCATCCATGCGCATAGCCTCGCGCATGGAAAGTTTGCAACCTGAAGCGAAGGCACCATGGTGTCGACGCAGTCTGTGAGGGTTGAGGCCTTCCTCAACCATGCGACGCAGTTTTTCTACGCCTTCGCCATGGGATTTCGACAAATCTGGGGCGGGATTTTCCAAGCATTTACCGTCGATCTTGCGCGAGCCTGCCCTACCTCCCGCGCCTCCTGCCCCTGCCGAGCGGGAACCATGGCGGTCACCAACTGCCGAGCTTCCTAGCACCCTTACAGTGCCTAGTTGCTGTGCATTTTCTAAAAACAATTCCAGCACCTTGATGAGAGCTTTAGTCTGGTTCTGGTCAGGAACCCATGTGGTAGGCGGATTAGGCACCGCCTTCATAGCTGGAAGCACTTCCTTAACCAGTTTTTGCCGGATTGCTTGAGGGCCCTTGCCCCGAGAAATGGCCATCAGGTCGCTTAACATTCCCTGTTTCAAAAGATGCCATCCCAGGCGTGCGCAATCAGATTGCAGCAGTTTAGCAGCCTCCTCGCATACCCCGTCCCGAATCAGAGTGAGAGCCCGGGCCTGCTGAACCAATACTTCCATTTCGCGCGGGTTCATGGGGTTGGAGGGGACACCTGTCAATTCAACAGGTTCCATGCGTCCTGATAGTGTTTCAGATGCCTGCCGGATGAGGTGGTCGTCAAACAGCACCGCATCCGGAATCAGGGATGGAAGGCAAGAGGCCGATGCTTGGCGAACTAATCTGGTTGCCATGAGGGCCAGCTCAACGCGGGCAGGTAAGGCACCCTCAGCCCGCGCCTGCCAGCCATGCATTTCCTCAGCGTGGCATTCGATGCCAAAACTGAGCACCTCAGGCACTCCTAATTTGTCAGGTTCAAGGAAGTCTTCAACCATCAACCCGTACCAGGCGCGGGCACCCGGGTAGCGCGCTTTAATCCATTGGTTCACTCGCGGGTCTTCCAAGCAATTCAGCAAATGCAGAAGAATCTTGCTGGAAGGGAAGGTGAATGCCTGAACGAAATGGTGGTAGCGGGTGATGAAGAAATGGCCCACCTCGTGTGCCAGCACTCCAGCGCAGTAATGCACGCCCCGCGAGCGAATGTCGCGAGATGGAACCACGATCGTGCGGCGGGAATGGTCGTAATACCAATGGGGCCCTTCCTCGGATTCAACCCTGATTCCCGCATCGACACAAAGACCGGCTGCCAGCCCGCGAAGTTTGTTCAGCGAAGAGCTTTCGATTGCCTTGTCCGACTCGGCAGTTAAGGTGGGAGTCGGCATTAGGCTGCACTCCCTGCAAAAACCAGGCCAGATGCTTGCAGCAGTTGACGCACCACGGTTGTTTCTTCTTCACAAGAAAAACGCGCCAAAAAATAGCGGTGAATGCCTTCCTGACGCAATTGATCGTGATCCATACCCCGGCCCGCATGAGCGGGCGAGGCCAGGTGGTCGAGTAGGGCTATCAGGCCACGCCGGGTGAAGACCGGCCGTTCTTTTCTGCCACTTAAGGCAGGATCGCCATCCTTGCCTCTTTGGCATGCGGCATCGAGGCTAGCTTGAAAACGGGCCAGCGAATCGACGAACTCCTCCACCCCGGCTTGGCTGGCCAATTCGCCATGAGTGGGAGAAACAGGTTCGGGCTCTGCATAGAGAACGCCATCCACGCAGGTGCGAGGGCGCTCCCCCAAAATCATCTGTCGCAGCATGGCCCGGTATTCTGACTCGCCCGCTCCCCTCACAATCAAATGACCACGCCAGCGATCCCGGTAGGCGGGGCTAAGAGGGTTGCGGCCAGTATATTCGGCTGGATTCATGGTGCCAAAGATGCGGAACTCCGGATGGATCGGCTCACCGCCCGGGCCGAAAACCCGATTATCATGCTCGGTCACCAAAAGGGAAGGGGACCGCTCCAAGAGACTGTTCAAACGCTCCAAGAT
>CAIWHS010000333.1 GCA_903912515.1 uncultured Planctomycetaceae bacterium | reverse complement strand
TGGCGAACACAAATCAGGTGCTGCTGCACCTGCCGCATCGCCTGCAGCCAAAAAATAGTCTTTTAGTTTGGTTTAATGGCCATTTTCAAACCATTCCAATAGGGAACTCTCCAAAAAGTTCCCTACTGGAATGGTTTTTTTATGCGATTCAAGCAGGCATATTTTCACTTGTGGTATTAGCCACATTCGCAAGCTTTCCAAAAAGAGACTGCTCTCAAGTTCTATGGGCCCCAGAATAAGGGAATCAGATTCCCGGCAACTGGCTAGCATTGCCAAATCCTTGCCTAATTTGTCCTGGACATCCTCGTTCAGCTTCATGATTTCCAACGGCAAGTTGAAAACATGACGGGCTTGAAGCCTGACCCATTCAGATAAATCCTGGAAAGCCTTGTCGCGTTTTTGTGCCAAAAGTAAGGCGGAATCCAAGTGAATTACACCTTGGGGCTGATTAGGGGATGCAGGGTTATAAGAAGCAGGGAGGCCAAAGTCGGCAACCTGTATTAAAGAAAGGTTTTTGGTTTTTGCCAAAATCTGCAGACTTTTGAATAAAGGCGATTCTGCGTCCATGCACAGGGTGTTGATGGGGGGCCGGGGCAAGAGATTGTTCATTTAGATGCCTAATAACGGTAAATAAAATCTAGATTGAGCCTGAAATTCTCGATTGAGTTGTCTACTGAAGTGAGTGGGAATTCAAAGGCCACACCGACCTGCATGGGCTCACTGAACTTGTACCTCATTCCAGGGGCAATGTTGACTTGGTTCATTCCATTGGAGGGGCCCGAACCAAAATTTATTAGGTCTGCCCCTTGTACTTTAACATCGGGGAGACTGGACCCGCCTCCCGTGATGCTAAACCAGTTGAGGTCTATGAATGGATAAAATTTGTGCCAGTTGGCCACATCATAATCAAGATGGGCACCAAAATTGAAAAAACTCGATCGGTCTCCGCCAGCAGCCAAGCTGTAGGCGAATACACCCATGGTGTTCATGCTTCCGTAGGAGGTGCGCCAAAAATTTTGGCCCACAGAGGCATACGGAGCGATACCTAGGCCCCCTGTGCCTTGGTAAAGCGAACTGCCAGTTGCGGTTTCGATTTGAACGCCGGCCGCCGCCACGGTGCCGCTTTTTTCGTTTCTGTAAAAAGTCCATTTTGGCGAAATCCAAAATTCACTGAAGCTGCTTGAGGATTCCGCCTCGCTGATACCTGCGGCATTCAAATTCCCATCGAACCCAATTCCGCCTAACTTGTGGATGGTTACACTTAATTTCTCGGTGATTGCAAGCCTGAGCTGCGTTCCATACCACCACATATTGCCAGTGATCGGTTGCCCTCCAGGCAGTGCTTGGTAAAGCAAAAGCGGACGAACCTCTGTGAGTGCTCGAGGATCCTCAAAGAAAAACGGGTTGCTGACAGGGCTAATCATGGTATCGAAAGCATGATCGCTTTGGAACAATTTACGGGCAGAAGATCCACCGCTAAATCCTAGTTGTTCAGATGCTTGAGACCAAAACTGCGTGCTATTACCTTGCTGGGCAATCGGTTGATTAGGATTGAATCCCGCAGGTAATGGGCTAGATCCGGGTGGCTGTGCAAATGCAGGGGGCGGCGCGATGCCCGGCGGTGGAGGCGGGGGTGGTGGTTCTGCTTGTGTTAAAATCAATTGAGGAACCCCATTGGGGGTCTGTGGTACCAAATAAGTTCCGTTGGTGAGCCCTGCCACCGATGTGGTTGGATTTGCGCCAGTAATTTGGCCGGCTGGTAAAGGAAATGATTGCGAAAAGGCCGGTTGAATCCCGCTTCCGATTGGAGAGGTAGTGATTGGACTTGGCTGCGGCTGGTAACCCAGCCCAGCAGGTTGGGAAAATATCGGAGAAGTTTTTATAAGGCATACGGGCACGATGATTGCCCAAATGCCTATAAAATTTCTCAAGGTTATCCAATCCATTGCGAAACCTCCCATCGGTTCATCATGAATTATCGGAAGAACCCACACGGGTTCCCCAGCTTCTCTTGAATAGATTGTTGAATATTCCCAAAGCTTGGGATAAATGGGGTGTATGGAAATTTGGCAATGTGTGGGCAGCCGGCTGGCTGGCTGGGCTTCAAGCGCTTTTTCTAGATTATTATTTTTGTGCATTTGCCGGGCGGGGGCGGTATGAGAATGACTGGTAGGTTATTTGGCCATTCCTAAATCCCGAAATTCCAGAAACCGCTACTTTTATTTTTCCCAAGGATTCGCCATTTTTTTAGAAATTCAGAACAAAATCTAAGAAAATTGCCTAGGAACCCAGACCGGAAGTTGGGAATTCGTATTAGCTTGTCGTCAGTTTGCGGACCGGCTCACTGTGAACCGTTGGAGCGGGGCTTAGAAAAGAGCGCCAACATGCACTAGCTTTATTACCAAGCCTTATTGATTGGTGGGAATTATTGGTAAAGTTGTGGATCTTTCTTTGATTTGCTCCTTGGCCCAAAGAGCAGCCTGGCTAATTCCTCTGTCTTCCGAATGGATAAAGGATTCGATCAGGCTCAAGGTTTCTATTGTCCCACTGCTTCCCAATATCCAAAGCGCATTGCGCCGGAGGCCGTTAGGCTTGGTTCGTTTTAATGCGGTTCCCCGGATGCTTGCGCGCAATTGATCGTCGCTCATTTTGAGAACTTCGGTGCAATCAAGCGTTGCCAAATCAGCTTTTTGGCCAAGTAGTGATCCGGTTTTTGATTTGCGGTTCCAAGGGCAAACCTCCTGACAGATGTCGCACCCAAAAAGCCAACCATTCAGCCTGGATCCATTTTCCTTACCGAGTTCACCTTTTTTCTCAATAGTCCAGTAGCTGATGCATTGCCTGGCATCCAGTTTTCTTTCAGGCAAAAGTGCTTGAGTGGGGCAGGCATCCAGGCAGCGGGTACAACTTCCGCATGAGTCTGGAGTTTCATTTTGGAATGGATTTGGTGGCAATTCTGTGTTTAACAGTAGCCCGCCTAGAACGGTAAAACTGCCAATCTGTCTGTTGATGAGTAAGGTGTTTTTTCCAATCCAGCCCAAGCCGCAGCGTTTTGCATATCCCCTTTCAAGTAGTGGGGCCGAATCCGTGATGCCCCTCCAGGATAGTTCGGGCAGCATTTCGGCTAACTCTTGGCCAAATTTGTCCAGTTTCCCCCAAAGCATTTCGTGGTAATCTGGGCCCCTTGCATAGCGTGCTATTTTTCCAGAAAAACCATTTATTTCAGTAATATTAGGTTCCGGTTTGTAGTTCATTGAAACCATAAGGATAGTTTTGACACCAGGCAAGATGCTGTTCGGGTCAGATCTGGCATCCCGATGTTTATCCAGATAGTTCATTTCCCCATGCATTCCATCGGAAAGCCATTGGGAGAAAAAAACGAAATCCAATGGCGGACTGGCTTTGGTCCAGCCCGCCGAATCAAATCCAAATTTGGAGGCTTTTTTAAGAATTCGCTCGGCAATCCCCTCTGGATTACTTGGGGGACCCATTTCTGGAGACCGGGTCATTGTGTTGCAAAATGGTGCGATTTAAGCCATTTCTCCAACTTTTTGGGCCACAGGCTCAATACTGGATCCTTACCGCCCAGTCCCACACCGTGGGCACCTTTATCAAATATAATAAACTCGTGTTCCACCCCCGCTTTCTTCAGGCTTTCGGCGTAAAGTTCACTGTTTTGAATAATTACAGCCTTATCTTCGCGGGTATGGAAAATAAAAGTGGGCGGCGTATTGGCGTTGACCCGAAGGTGGTTGGAAAGGCTTTTTGCCAGTTCAGGGTCAGGGTTTGGACCTAAAAGATTCTTTCTGGACCCGTTGTGCGTAACCGGCGGCTCCATGGATATCACGGGATAACAGAGGATTGAGAAGTTTGGCCTGCTTGAAGGCCGGTCAATCGGGTCTTTGGCTTCAGGATTGGAACTGGTGAACTGAGTTGAGGCTGTCGAGGCAAGATGGCCTCCAGCTGAAAAGCCCCAAATACCAATTTTATCTGAATCTAAATTGTAGGTTTTGGCATTGGCTCGAACCCAGCGGATGGCTCGTTGGCAATCCAATATGGGAGCTGGGTGCTGATATTTTTGCGCTAAACGATATCGAAGGATAAAAGCTTGGATCCCGAGGCCGGTCAAAAATTCTGCAGGGTCTTTCCCTTCATGATCGGTTGCCAACCCTCCGTACCCGCCACCCGGGCAAATCACTACTGCGGCTAGAGGCTGCTTGCTACTTTCCGGCTTCTTCCAAACAGTAATGGTTGGGATGTCGCTTTCTTCTTTACCAACAGCTAGTGGAGCACCCTCGGCCCATAAAGGAATCCTTGCAATTCCTTGGTCAAGTGCGCTCAGTTGCCCTTGGGTAGGGCAGGCCAAGGCGATCATAATCATTAAAGCCATGAATTTTCACTCCTTTTATGAAAACCAAGTCAATCCGGTCGTATACTAACTGCTGGAGTTTGATTGTTTTCAATTTTAGCCAAATTCCACAAGGGGGCGATCAGGTTTCGACCGGATGTCGGAAACAAGATGTGCGTGTCGTGGTTGATCGGATGGCCACGTAAAAATCCGATCAAACTTTAACTGCAGAACCGCAGTTGACACTGGCAGCCTAATAAGGCTTCCCCGCTTCAGTTGATTTGCCTAAGGTTAGCTGAAGCGGAAATACTTGGGCTAGCTCTTGCTAGAGCCTCTTAATTGGGGCGAGTTTCTGGAAGCGAGAGTTAAACAGACGAGAAACTGGTTATTGGGAACGATTGCAAACCGTCGAGCCCAATAGCGACTTGGATTTAGCTGGTGTAAAAGCCTTCTGGTCCGCAATGGTTTGATAGGCATGTAGATCATCTTGTGGAAGTATTCCGGGACCGGGGTTCGATTCCCCGCGCCTCCACTAAGCAACCCAAATGTAAAGGGCCATCCGATCAGACGGATGGCCCTTTACCTTTTAAAATTTTATTTTTGCCAACAATTGATTCTTTACAGGTTATTTTGGCAAGCCAAGTGAGGAATCCATGCTCTAAACAGGTGGGCTGTGTCTTCCCAACTTCGGCAGGTATAAAGATTTCCATCTGCTACATAAGGCTTGTCTAGATAAGTAGCGCCAGCAGCCCTTACGTCGTCACGAATTGAGTCGATACAAGTTACTTTTCTGTTATTTAAAGCCCCTGCACTGATAAGAATTTGGCAACCTCTGCCAACGGCCAAGACGCTTTTTCCTTCATCTAGGAAGGTGCGTGCCAAGTCCAAAGCTTCTTCTCGAAGGCGAAGTCTTTCAGAGGCTGCACCCCCAACCAAAATCAAAATGTCAAACCCATGAGGGTTGATCTCACGAAGCGAAAGGTCGGGATCAATCTTGTATCCATGCAGCCCGCTAACAACCATTCCCGTTGGACTAGCTAATTTAACGCTAATGTTTTCTTCCAAAAGGCGCTGCCAAACCAAATGAACTTCTAAATCCTCGAAACCTTCAGCGGTAAGAATCAATGCTTTGGTTCCCATGGCTTTTTTGCTCCTTATTTTCGTTGCAGTATTGGTTTTCAGTGAATCTGGTCAGAACGAGAAGGGGGTCAGATAGCCGAATAAGTTTGCGGGATCAAGTCTTTCACCCCGATAAATTGCAGGGAAAACTCTGATTCGCTCGGTGATTTGGGGTGCTAGGATAATAGACTTGGATTAGAATGTTACTTAAATTGATCGGGCAACCAAACATTCAACGGTTTCCCTTGGATTTTGATGGGGTAAGAGTGAAAACATGACCACTGAAAGTAACGCCGCCGAGAAACAACCCCCCCCCTCCCCTGTTGAGGCAATAAAGTTTGAAAGTCGCGGCCTCCGCGGCGGTATTCCAGAATTTTTGACAGGTGATCAGGATCATTTCGATGAAACCGGCAAGCAATTATTGAAGTTTCACGGTTCCTATCAACAGGATGATCGTGACGCCCGTAAGAATCGAAAAGAAGGGTCAACTGGCGGCAAATTTTACATGTTTATGGTCCGGGCGCGTATTCCCGGCGGCCTTCTAACCGCAAATCAATATCTGGCAATCGACGATTTGGCTGAGAAATACGCCAACAAAACGGTTCGGCTCACCAGTCGCCAAAGCATTCAGTTTCATGGCATAATCAAGGATGGTTTGAAGCCCACCATCGCTGGCCTCAACCATTGCCTGCTTTCCACGCTTTCGGCATGCGGGGATGTGAACCGAAATGTAATGGCATGCCCTGCCCCGATTAAAAACCATAAGGCGCATGATCAGCTTCAGCAGGACTGCATGGCAATTGCCTTGCATTTAGCTCCGAAAAGCACCGGCTACCATGAAATTTGGCTAGATGGCAAACCCTTCAAAAATGAACAGGAACGAGCCCAGGCAGACGAAGAACCTATTTATGGCAAAGTTTATTTGCCCCGCAAATTCAAAACCGGTCTTTCGCTCCCGCAGGACAACTGCATCGATATTCATAGCCAAGACCTCGGATTTTTGGCAAATGTGAAGGACGGGGAAGTTCGTGGATACGATGTTCTTGTAGGCGGAGGTATGGGTAAGACCCATGGTAGGGACAATACTTTCCCTCAGCTTTCCAGGTCCATCTTTTATGTGCCCCGCGAAAAGGTTCTGGCCGCAGCAGAAGCGGTTGTGAAACTGTATAGAGACCATGGCAATCGATCTGATCGGAAAAGGGCGCGCATCAAGTATTTGGTTGCTGATTGGGGCGTTGAAAAATTCCGCGAGGTACTAAAGGAATATCTTGATTTTCCTTTGGAGCTTCCCAAGGACATAAAAGTTACAGGTTACGATTCGCATCTTGGTTGGAACCCCCAGGGCGATGGGCGCTTCTGGTACGGAATCAGCGTGGAAAATGGCCGAATCAAGGATGAAGGGGACTTTAGGCTGCGCTCGGCATTACGTGAAATTGCCATTTCCATAGGTAAGTCATGTAGATTGACCGCCATGCAGGATATTCTGATCTGCGATTTGGAAACCAGCGACCGACCCAAGGTTGAGGCGATACTAAGGGCTCATGGTGTGAAGTTGCCATTGGAATTGTCGCTCGTTCAGCGTTACAGCTTGGCCTGCCCAGCTATCCCCACATGCGGATTGGCAATTTGTGAGTCCGAACGAGCCTTGCCAGGTGTGGTCGATGAATTGGAGGTAATCCTCAAGGAAATGGAACTTGAGGACTCAGCTTTCACTATCCGTATGACAGGTTGCCCTAACGGTTGTGTTCGTCCATATCAATCGGATATTGGCTTGGTGGGCCGCGGCGCGGACAAATATTTACTTTATTTGGGGGGACGACTTGAGGGGGATCGCCTCAACTTCCCGGTGCGGGATTTGGTTGGCCGTGCCGATGTTGCAAAAACCCTCCGCCCGGTTTTTAAAGAATTCAAGGATTCAGGAACTAAAGGCGAGTCGTTTGGAGATTTCTGTAACAGGATTGGGGTGGATCGCCTCAAGGTCCTCACCTCGCCTGTAATTTAATTCACGGTACT